>DATEOO010000232.1:0-2964 GCA_035274085.1 Candidatus Nitrosocosmicus sp. | reverse complement strand
CGATTTATGATAGTGCCGGAACAATCGATATATTGGTAAACAATGCAGGTTACGGACTGACAGGAGCATTTGAGGATCTTTGTATTGATGAAATAAAAACACAGTTTGAAACAAATTTTTATGGATTAATAAGAACAACTCAAGCTGTTCTTCCTTTTATGCGTAAACAAAAATCAGGTATTATTGTCAATATAAGCTCAGGCGCTGGAAGATTTGGTTATCCTATGGGTTCTGCTTATGTTAGTACCAAATTTGCAGTAGAAGGTTTGAGCGAATCATTATCATATGAAGTGGAACCATTTGGTATTAGAGTCATTTTAATCGAACCTGGTATGATAAAGACAGACTTTTCTAATGCTTCGGTCATGGCCAAAAAATCAACTGATCCAAATTCGCCTTATATACCGTTAATGAAAAACATGGAAAAAGGAATAAAACGATTACATGAAAATGCATCTTCTCCACAATTGGTAGCTAATATAACATATGACGCGATAATATCTGATGAACCAAAAATGAGATATTTGGCAGGAAAGGATGTCGAACAATGGGTAGAAGCTAAAAAGAAAATGTCAGATGAAGAGTTTCATAATGTGATAAAACAGATATAAACCATTTAAAAGGAGTAAAAACCATATCTAACTTTTTAGTATACATTGATTACATTAGGTAGGTAAGATAATTTCTTTAAATTCATATCACTCTTATCCTATCTATCTTTGCAATGAGACTCTACTATCGCAAGGAACATTATCCAATGACAAGCAACCATATATGGTCATATAAGTGGCTCTTGAAAGGGGGCATAAAAAAGGTGATAGAACTAATCAATAAGATAAAGATAATAGAAATAATTAAGAGAATGAACATGTAACAGCTATTAAGCAGGATTTCAATGCAAGAGATTCATTCACAGTAGCAGTTGAAGCTATCATCGCTGATAGGATCATGATTGCCATCAAGATAATATTGTATGATTTATTTTATAATATATTTTATTAGGTGTGATTACCATAATAAAGTGTGATCTTAAAATCGGACGATTAGAAAAAGCATGATGAATTTCTGAAATAACTCGTAATAACGTACCTGAAATATCTAATCAAAAGTTGAAATGAATCTAAAGGACGTAAAATTTATCTCGAGTAGACATCTGGTGTGTACCTTCAATTCGAATATTCATTGCTATTACATGATAGTATCTGATTAGTTGTTCTCACTTTGCCAATCCTTAACTATTTGTTTTATTGCTCCACTATCATATACAGTTTGATTGTCAATACTATCTCTATATCCCATGTATCCCATATGATTATCTCCGTTTTTAGAAATTGTACAAGTATGAGTAACAGGGTATGGTATATCACATATGCCATCTTTATCCGAATCGGTATCAACAATGATTAGAGATGATACATCGGTTTCATCAAAATTAGATGGTACACCAATGGTAGATGCAGCTCCGTATGCTCCAAGGGCATTATGACCTTCACTTAATTCATAAGGGCTTTTTACTAAACCACACATCCAACAGAATGGATTTATCTCACCTGCTAACGTGTTATCTTCGGGATTAAACAAATTAGACAAATATCCTACTTCGGATTCAATAGCCTCTCCAGAACAGGGTAGATAAGGTATATAAGAAATACAATCATTTGGGTTTGTTGAGATTTGGTCATTGTTAACCGGGGCACCCATCAGATGTACTGATGTTATTTCTTTCGAAGTATTGTTACCATTTTGTAAATTGATGTTATCATAAATCCATTGCAGAGCCGATAGTGTTACTCTTGAACCAAGTGAATGTGCAATAATCCTTATCTTATCTTCGGGACACTCTGTTTTATAATCTGAAATAAATTTGCCTAATATTGGACCATTTTCATTAGCTATCTTTTTTGCTATCATCCATCCGTGATAAGATAATGTGACGTTATCGAGGGAGAAGGCAGTATTTGAATCCCAACTAAATCCTATCAGCGGAATACTATAACCCGAGCTTCGTAATGATTGGTTTACTCTATCAGTTTGTTCTTCTGCTTGTAGATCACTGACCCATATACCGTGAACATAGAGTGCTAGTTCTCCTGGGCAATTGTTAATATTTAGAATTGAAAGAGCCGAAGGTAAATCTACCTGTTGAGTTTCATTCCCATTGGTTAGATCAAATGATCCACGGGAAGATGCAATAAAAGGATATAATTGTGCATGTGCATTACCTACAGGATACGCATTTATTAATAAGAAAACTGCAGATAAAACAAATACAGTAATAATCGAGAATAATGTTTGCCTCTCGCATTTTTGTGCATAATTTATTAAATTAAGGTCACTCCAACATCTGAGCTTGTTATTGTCAATACTTGATTTGTTTACCATTTTTATACATTATCAACTCTACTATGTAGTATATTCTATCTCAACTCTACTATGTAATATAATCTATAGCAACTGATTAGACTAGGATGATGAAACATCCCATTCCTTATATCGTCGATATCGATTAGGAATTATTGTTAAAAAAAGAATTATATCCACTGATAATTTGACATTTTCTCAAGCTTTGATATTTTCGATAGTCTCCAGCTCTATAAGGATATTGATCCTCAAAGGATAAGTGATTCTCAGACCCTTATTTCACAATCTTTCTGTATTCAACAAAAGCTGACTAAGTAAACCTTATAACATATTGCTGATAACTAATTTACTTTAGTTTGGGATAAGTCTTCATTCCGTCATCTCAATGGTTAACTAGTCTAGGACCAATTACACGGTCTATTCTATCAGATACATAGACATGGCTTAAGGTTCATTCTGTGTTTTGGCATTCTCATGTCACCTCAGTTGAATATTCTAATTTAAAAAAATTCATGTTCTTCTAGTAACCGCTCAAACTTAAGATCGGTTCCGTTAGTATTAAACTCTATAAAGTCAATGTAAAGTAGTATTGATACTATTTAC
>DATEOO010000231.1:0-3089 GCA_035274085.1 Candidatus Nitrosocosmicus sp. | reverse complement strand
TGATGGATTGGATTTTAGTGAAGCACTTAAAGATGCTAAGGAAAAAGGATATGCTGAAACGAACCCTTCCTTGGATATAGAAGGAGATGATGCTGCTGCTAAACTCGTTATAATGGCTAACTGGATAATGGGATACAAAGTAACGTTAAAAGATGTGGATAAAACGGGAATTACTAATGTAGGTCAAGAGCAAATAATCCAAGCAGCAAGAGAAGGAAAATCATTAAAATTAATTGCTAATTGTGACAAGAATAATCTTTTTGTGAAACCCGTTCCAATTTCAATAGAGGATCCGATATGTGTTAATGGAACTTTAAACGCTGTTACCTTTAGATCAGAACATTCTGGAGCGCAAACGATAATAGGAAAAGGCGCGGGAGGAATGGAAACTGCTAGTTCTGTTTTAAGGGATCTTATAGAAATCAAAGAAAACTTCACTAACTATCAGTTAAATTAAAGTTTTTATTTCGCTCATTACCTTCCATTTTGCTTTTAATAAAGGATTATATGAACAGGCAGGCTTTTATAAGCAATAAATGTATAGCGGTGAACTAGAGGTCCAAGCAAAAAGGAAAACAATAGCAATACTACAAGAAGAGACAAATAAGATTCTGAATTTGTCTCGAGAACTCTCAATAATGACAGATGCTATTATCCATGAGAACAAGGATGGAATTAAGGAATCTTCTGACAAAATGAATATCATCGAAAACGATATTATGGTGCTGAAAAAACAAATTACTAGAGAAGTAATAGCGATCGGAAGTTTAATGAGCTACAGAGAGGACCTGTTGAGAACTGCATATCTCATTGATGAAATTTCTGGTTATATCAAGGGAGTCTCCTTCAGATTGTCAAATATTGAACCTAAAGTGATTAAACTAAACTTTGAAATTGAGTTGAAACGGATGGTCGACATAATAATAAACGTTTTGTTCAAAATTAATGAGATGTCTCGAACCCTTACAATTAAACCTGAGAATACGATCGAATTGGCAACAGAGGTCCAGATTATAGAGATGGGTGTTGATAAGAAATACATAGAGTTAACGATTAAAGCTCTAGATAAAATAACTTCTCCTAAAGATTTGACTTTGTTCAAGGATGCCATAGAGGGTATCGAGGGGATGATCGATAAATGTCAGCAAGCTTCGAACTCTTTTACTATCCTAGCTTTAAGCATTTGATAATCCCCATTACTGGTCAACTAGTCGAAAATAGAATATTCATTCATGATATTCCTGAATCGCGGGCTTTGTTTGGTAATGGATATTTTGGCAAGCCCTTAGGCATATCTAAACCTAAAAATTCTGAATTCGATGCACCAATCGTTCTTGACTTAATTGAGGGATACTATTTGTGCAATAAAAATCGCCTAAAAATATTCAAAGATTCTGCTACAAATGTTGAACCAAAAGAAATCCTAAAAATTTGTAAGAAACAATATGTAAACTTTGAAGTTAAATATATGGTATTTGAAAACTTGAGGGATAAAGGATACATTGTTACACCCGGGATAAAATTTGGTTGCGACTTTGCTGTTTATATTCATGGCCCTGGCATCGATCATGCACCGTTTCTTGTAAAGGTATTGAAACAAAATGACAATATTACAAGCATGGATATAGTGCTTGCAGGAAGGCTTGCAACCACCGTTAAAAAACAATTCATTCTAGCAATTGTGGATTTGCCAGGCAATTCTATCAAATTTGTAGGCTTCGACTGGTGGAGAGCCTGATCTATTCCACATCAATTTTGGCAAACCGATACTGATACATATATATGCTATCACCTTTTTGGTAAATCAAATTTTATGAAATTCTCACCAGATATTGTTAACCGAGTCGATAATTTTTCAATCCCAGGCTCAAGCCATCCCTTGTACCTTATAGAATTTTTCACAATGTCAATGATACTTGGTTTTTTTTCGTTAATTTCCTCATAACAGGACAGTATCTCCCCGTATTTAATTTCTTGTTGTTTATTATATTTGGTTAAGTAAAATACAAACAAGGTTGTTTTTTCATAATGATTTGCAGGCTTTTTCTCTGCATAAAAATCTCTGAGGCCAACTTTTTCATTATTTTCTTTCAAGTCTACAGGAAGTAAAGGTATATTAATAGAGTTCTTAGAAATAGAATGCCTTGTAGGTCTACTAGAAAGTTGTAATTCTCTTTGGACGACTTCACTAATTTCGGAATTTTGAAAGTCTTTACGTTTTGATGAATTAGTTTCAGATTCTTGAGAAGAAAAATTCTCCAATCGTATTGGAACTTTGTCTATTGATGGGGAGGATCGTGTAGATGTGTAATTCAATACATTATCCTTATTATTAATAATGACCTCCTCAATAGCAACCTTGAAAATCTCTTCAAACTTTTCTAAGTGTTTATCCACAAAAGATTCATTACCTTCCAGTTCGAAAACTCCTTCTTTTAGATTAATCCTGAATTTCGTATCGGAGGCCAACAAAAATTTTTTGATTTATAATTATATAACTATTTGCATTTGGTCTCATTAGAGATAGTCAAAATCATCCTTCTCGTGCCAATAGTTAAACCTTTGATGTAACCACGGAAAAAAGTTACTATCTTTATTCTCAAATTCTTTTTGCATTATTTTTACTATTTTCTTGGATACTTCTCCGGGTTTTCCATAGATTTGTTTTTTCTTCCTACAATTAAATCCATAATCCATCCCTTTTTCATATGTCGTTGTAATCACTCTTGGTAACCACATTCGGTTTATCGGTGGGACTAGAAGATTTCCTCTAGCTTCAAAGACCGTTTCTGGCCTATCAGTATTGAATCTTACGGTAAAGCAGCTGACCTTTGGGAAGTATAATAATTCTTCTTGCATTGATCCCGAGTCAGTAATCTCTGCCCAACATTTTCCACTGTCCAGGAATTCGACGACGTGTCCATATTCTTTCCACAATTCAGTCATCATAAACTTATCGGCATATGTCTTTTCTAGATCTTTGAGTTTATCGTAAAGATTAAACCTATTTAATGCAGAAATGGTAGCATTCAGTAAGACTAAAACTACTTTGAATTCTGAGGCCTTTATCAAATCCGTCAAACCCCCTA
>DATEOO010000230.1:0-6619 GCA_035274085.1 Candidatus Nitrosocosmicus sp. | reverse complement strand
AACTTCATTATTAACGATTTTAACTTAGCGGTTCTTAAGGGAATTAAATAAATGATATCAGAAGTTTAACAATTATTATAAACATCAGTAAATGTAATAATTAATATATATTGAATGTAAACGGAATCCTACTGGAGGTATATTGTCCCTCCGTAGGAATTTTGCATTAGTCTTCGTTCTGAAATGAATCTTATCTTATACATTAGCACATGCAAGTATGTTTTTGTTCAGCATTGTGAAGCGGTGAAACTAGCAAATATATATTATTAATAAAGTATTTAACCACTATTATTAATATTCATATTAATAATGTATTATTTATGACACTGTGACTAATTAAATAGCAAACTATGAGGTTTGAAATCATACTTAATTTATATTAAAAAGATAATATTAGTTTATTTTCCCTACACCAGTTTTCCAAAATATTATAGTTTTACTATTAGGTTAGAAAACACTAACACTATTTTCATTATGTGGATTTATTCTTACTATATGCTCATCGCTTATTTTCTACAATCATGAAATTTAACCTAATGTAAAGGAATTCAAATAGGCACATCTCTATTTTATTTAGATTGGCTAGCAAACCTGGTACTTTTACTTTGGATAAATATATTTATAATATCTGGTTAATAATTATATTTTGTAATTACCATAAGATTGATTCAAAAAATCGAAAACTAGACTATTATTTGGATGCAAAGGATTAAAAATGATTAAATACTAAATTTCACATATAGTATTGGTGTAGTTGGCTATGTCTATTCTCATTGTGGAAGATGAAATTGAACTTGCTAGCTTATATAGAGAATTTGTAAATGATTTGGGCTATGATGTAGATTCGTTTACGGATCCCTCTTTAGCACTTGAACATTTTAAATATAGCAGCAAAGAATATTCACTTGTACTTACAGATTTGAGGATGGCCTCTATGAGTGGCATTGAACTTGCATTAAAGATGAGGGAAATAAATGATACGATGAAAATTTTTCTTATGACTGCTTTTGATGTTACAGATATAGAAAATCAAATTCAATACAAACTAGCAAGAATTGATAGAACAATTCAAAAGCCTATAAAACTTTCTATTCTTAAAGACATTCTTAATCAGAACTTGATCAGACCTCTAATAAAATAAAGGAAAATATTAACCGCAGCATATAACTATTACCTTTGGAATGGGGGCCATAGAACGAATTAGCTAAGATTGTTAAAATACAGATTTGTAAGCCTCTTTTAATCTGTGTCAATTCTTTAGAGTTATGAAACGTCTGAAAATTAATAACGTTGTTACTAACCCTAATATTATTCCAAATACAATATGTGCAATAAAACCAAATCCGTATATAGGAATAAGATTATGTTCTATGGTTTGACGATCTTCGAAATTACTTTGATTTGGATTAGATAGATTCATTATATCAAAGAGATTTGGTAGAACCATACCCAATGTAGTCGGAATAAACAATACCAGGAAAACAATTATCGAGTAAATGACTCCCTCTATGATTCCTCTTTTGAAATCTATGATTGCAAATTTCTTCACTGTCGATACTATAATGGTAAATATTACACCTGCAATGGCCCCGGTAAGCAGATGCATTACAATACCCAATGTCAGATTAAGATAATAATTGTCATTGATATTACTTATTGCCATACCTCTAGCTATTGACAAGTCATCTAGAGGAAGTCCCATCATACTTGTAGTAAGAAAAAGAAATGGATACATTGCTATGCTTGCAATGATTCCTCCAAATGCTCCAAACATTACTATTTTTACTGCCTTTTGATTCGTCATGAAAATTCGCTTCACTCTAAATGTGCATAAAGGTATATGAGATAGTCACAAATAAAACAATCAAAGAGATTATGAAATTTTGTTGCTATCTAATAGTATATCATACATTAAGTAGCTCATGTCATTTTAGATCCACATTCTCTATTTGCAAAACTAAATACCTATACATAGAAATATAATTTTAATCAAACTATTCGTAGTTAAATAATAACTTGTATTCAATAATTTTTCATTACTTTGATCATAGATTTCGTTCCATTGAGTTCTCAGAAACATAAGGAATAGTCTATTTCAAATCGCCTATTCACTTTGTTCTCAAAAGGATGAAGACCCAAAGGTAGGTGCATCCATAATAGTAATAGTAGTATTATGGGTATCTCATATTTCGTTATAGATTTATTATTGCGTACATTACTCCTACAAACTCGTTATCATCCAAATATATCCTTTTATAATAACATTAAATTTGTCATTTGTTAAAATTAAATTACCTCGGCAAAATAATTAGGACGCTTTAGCATTAAACCTCCATCAACTGGAATCATTGCTCCTGTAATGTAACTAGCTTCGTTTGAGGCCAAGAAAAGGACTACCTTTGAAATTTCATGGGGTTTAGCAATTCTACCTAAGGGAACTTCAATCTCCTTGTAATTTCTCTTATTTTCATCCTTTACTAATTCTTGACTTATATCATTGAATACTAGACCAGGTACAATTCCGTTGACTCTTATTCCTTTATCTGCTAACTCTAAAGCAATTGATTTTGTTAATGATTCAAGACGGGCCATCGAATCAATATAAGGATCCACTCCAAAATTATATTCTGTAAATGAATCAACTGTCTTCTGGGTCATACATCCCTGACATGAAGATATGTTGATAATGGTTGAGTTACCATCGTTTATAGATAACATTCTGTTCACAGCTGCTTTGATAGAGTAATAAATACCTCTAATCAATGGATCTGAAGTTTGATATTCCTCTGGAACGAAATAAGAGGACGGTTGTCGTAATTGTTGCAGCTTATTTTCAGGGATAAATTCTTCGTCACTAGTTATCTTGGGATTGTTAGTTATTTTTGCATTATTAATCAGAACATCAAGTCTACCCCATTTCTTTATTGCTTCTTCCATTAACTTATCTGCAAAGCCAGTATCAGAGATATCTCCTACCAGATAGGATATTCTATTGTTACTTTCTATCTCGTTTGAAATATTTGAAACTATATTTTTTAACTCTTGTTCATCCGGTGAATTTGCCAAAACATTATAGTTAGAATTCACAAAATCCTTTGCAATAGATTGACCAATTCCTTGACTTAAACCAGTAATAATGACTACTCTATTACCACTGTCATCCTGAAAAGACATACACTCAGATTAATATAACAAATTATATGAACCACATAAGGATGTAAATTCAGTTACCGAGAGAATGGATAGGTTATGGTCTACTAGTTTGATGGGTCCCCTCAATAATATTATGCAGCCTTTATGCCGATGGTATTTTATGTTTTCTAACAATTAATCTCAATCCTGGTTCAGCACGGCAAGTTCCTCTTTTTGAATCCTCATCTGTCATTAATTTTTACAAATATAATGTAAAAATACTTATTCAAAACCATATATTATTCATTTTTCTTTTTCTTTAGCCTCTTAAATACTACTTAGTTTTCCTACATAGGGTGGTGATTCGCTTTCAGGGAGGCAGGTCACAAATGCTACCTAAATTCTAATGATTTTTACCAAAAGGTCGTTATGATTTAATGCTTAAAAAATAAACAACTGAATTGCCTAATATTATAATTAAAATCTTAAACCTATCGGTAACCGTAAAAATTTAATAGTAAAGATAACCCTCTATATTGAAACAAAAGCAATATTGACCATTAAAATGACCATATTGACCGGTAAACTGTCCGAAATGACCACAAAAATGACCACCTTTAATAATGACAGAATATTATACAAGATGTTGACCAAACTCACCTCTTTCCTCATAGAACAGGTCGTACAAAAATACCTTCATTCACAATCGATGAATGAGATAGCCAGAGAAATCCCATTATCCAAAGGAACTGTCAATAACATAATCCAAGATTGGAGATCTACTTTAAACGGGACAAATGTTGATGAAATTAGAGCATTTACTTCTGAAGTGCGAAAGTCTGGTATAACAATTCAAGAGTGTGCACAAGGCTATAGGATTGTTCATCTATTAAGAAAATTCGGCATCAATGACGAATTTAATGACACTATGAATGATGAAGGTGAATATGAGAGCGAGGATTTGGGTATAAAAACAGACAAGTCAAATTTGCTAACTCAGAATTCTTCTGCTCAAATTAGTAATAAGGTTGGCAAGGGCCACAACCCCATTAACAAAAAGAAGGCAGGGCTAGAGTACAACAACATAATATATTTCGTGGAGCATATTTACAAGAATTGCAAAAGGCTTGGTATAACACCAAATATTATGTCAGGATGGATAGAGGATTTACTATCTTGTTTTCATGAATTCGGTACAGAAAGCGATAATGATAATGATAATGATAATTATGATAATGATGTTTACATAAGTCCGGATATCGAAAGCACAAATGAAAAAAAAGAAAACGAACGAAAAATACGTAGGGAAGTACCATTTGTTTCAAATGTTTCTTTATATATAAAACAAAAAGAGAAAAAAATTCGACATCTAGAAAATATAAAAAATTCAATTTCTGAAGATATAGACTACCTAGCTAAACAAAGACAGGACATATCTTCTAAACTACATAAAACCTCAAAAATAGAAAAAAAAGTCTTTTCGTTTTTTAACTGGTATGAAAATCTCAAACAAGAGTTATTATCTGAACACGGATTGTTAATTGAACAAGAATTTGGAGCATTTGCAAATGCAATTAATGATTTTAAACAATACAGTTTTGACGTAACAAAATTATTGACCGAATATAGGCGCATCGATTCACTAACAAACGAATTAGAACTCATCCAATTACAGGTTGATCAAATTATAGCAACCAGGGACAATTTAAGAAATGAGGTCTGTTCATTAAATGAACAGGTAAACTATAGCAGGCAAACAATTGATACCTTTAAAGAGTTACAAATTAATGGATTAGGATTGAAGGAACTCAAACAACTAAGCTATACTATTATGGAGTCAGCCCTAGCGAATGGTATGAAGGTCCAAGATTCAGTAAAAAAATTCTTTACAGATTTAGACAAACACTATGATAATAAACTTGGGTTTGAAAAAAAAGTAGAAGAATTGAAAAGCCAGATTAAAGATATAGAAAATCAAATGCCAGCGTACAAGCAATATCTTGAATTCCAGGTAAGTGCAGTCTCTAGCTTAAACTATCTGAATGCAAATGGTGTAAGCAATACAGATATTATCAATATGAATCAGCTTGTTTTGATTTTTAAAAATCATGATTTCCTATCGGATCCTCTAAATCAAAATGCAGAAAAACATGACGGAAACAATACCAGCCACATCAAATCTAATGATACTCTATACTGGCAACGATTTATAGCAAAATTGCAGCATATAAAAAATGTAAATCAAGAGATAAACAAACAGATTTCAAACCTAGGAAATCTGGACAAACAGATCGGTATTCTAAACAACAACAAACAACTCCTTGAAAAAGCCTACACAGATACCGTTACTAATATGAATATCATTATATCAAAAATACATCAATCCATTGATGCTGCAAGGCAGATAAATGAAAGAGTAGACAATAAGAAAATAATACCAGTACCAATAGTTTTTACAGTATTTATAAAACCTAATTCGTCTGTATCTAATAACAACCTAGATGAAGATGAGAAACAAAAAGACAATAAAACAGACAAGTAAATGCATCTCTTAAATGCAGAATTGCTAATAGAAAAATATCTAGCTAAATTTGACAACAAGAATCAGAAATAAAGTTTCTCACAACGGGATTATAAGTTGCCGATTATCCTAGAGTGAGTAAGGGCTCATTTATATCGATTTAAATCATACATATGTCATCTTGTGCTTTACCTGACAACCTATAAAATATACTCTAGTGCTCTTATTGGCCTATCAATGTTATTTTGTTTTTTTATATTTTTTATATCTTGTAGCACAATAAATAATCAATTGATAGAGTAGTATGGCTAAAAGAAGTGATAATTATACGATGTATGACGAGTCCTACATTTTATATTAATCAATCTTCAAAGTCTTATTGGCTACTATTACGCCAATTAGTAACATGGAGGTAGCAAAGATAAAGAGATAAGAAAAATACATCCAGTTAACATTAACAATACTACCCGAAATAATGATTTCTCTTCCAAAAGTTGATGAAAACGACACAGGATTTAAGTTTGAAATTGTTTGCATCCAAGGTGGAAAGCTTTCGCTTGTAAATAGGGCAGTACTTGCAAACATCAGAGGGAGGTTTATGAAGTTAGCTACTACTGTGGGGATTTGCCAGTCTGAACTTTTCATAGTTAAAAATAGATATACCGAAGAAAGACCCAAGCTTAGAAGAAATAATGACACGATAAAAGCCGTTATTCCAAAAATGTCTGGAATATGTACTCCAAATAGCATTACACCAGCAAATACAATTGGAACTTGTAGCATTCCGCGTGTCGAAGCTCCCAATACTTTTGATAAGAATATAGTATGATTGCTGGTAGGTGTGACCAGTATCCTTCTAAGATATCCGGATTTCTTATCTTGAATGAGACTTAGTGAACTAAACATTCCTACAAACAGCATCGAAGTAGAAAGCTGACCGGCTAAAAGAAATGCTATATAGTTATC
>DATEOO010000229.1:0-4764 GCA_035274085.1 Candidatus Nitrosocosmicus sp. | reverse complement strand
CTAATATTCCAGAGAAAAAACATATACGGTCTTTAATTTCCAAATGACTTCAATTACAAATGTTTTTCTCAAATTATTTGGCTGTTACCCAAAAAGCAATTTGTTTTAGGGCAAAGAAATATTTGGATAAATCACCTACCCCGATAGTGTGATCAAATAGCATTTAATAGTTAACCGTTTAGATCAAGCTCCAAAATTAATTTTTCAAAAAATAATTCAGATTGAATAAGTATATTTATGGATTTTGTTTGCAATACTTGGTTGGCAATATGAAATAACACAAAGTTAATGTTATCCAAAATTTTTTGAAGATGGAGTATATTAGCAATAACTCCTTTCAGGTCCTGAATAAGATGAAAAGAAACGGTATGCAATATCTATTGCCAACATTAGGTATCATTATACCTAACACCGATCTTAAATATTACCAATATTTTCTGAGATTTTCATATAGACTACCTTTAAAATATAAACCAGAAATGTTGAGCATTATGTAATCGCGCGATGGATATTCTAAGTACAACTCAATGAGAAATAAGATTATAATGGATACCTCCATTAATCTGCAATTTTCAATTAAATCTCAGGTTTTTGCATCAAAAACTCCCAGTATCTTATCTTATTTTAGAGTATCGTTGCCAGTCACCCCTAACAAAAGATTTAATCATTAGTTACTACTTTTTTACTCCGATAGATTAAAATTAAACGCAGGCGACATTATTGAGTCTTAATTTTGTCATGTTAGCGGAAAAAAATGGGCGCCAAGTTTGTCAATCATTTCTGCTATGAATATTCAAATAAAATATCCGGGTCAATACAGATATTCCAAGCATTAGATATCCTATATTGAAGAAGAGATCGAACAAATGGTCATCTTGAGAAAACCCAAATAAATCATCAAATCCAAAAATTACATCCGCTAGAAAGAAGAAAAAACCGAAGGCAGAAAAGAGTAACCAAGAGAGATACCCTTTATTCAAAGAAATTTCCTTTTCTCTAAAGTAGTATAGAAAACCGCTTATTATAATAAGCAAATCAAAGATAGGATAAGCAAAGACAAGCATCAAGTCAATAATACTCCCACTCAGGGAATACACATTAAAAATAAAAACGGATACATATAATACATAAAAAGCAATCAGGGAAAATGTGACTAGCAAACTAACAAAGACACTTATCTCAATTTTGTATGCTTTGTTGAGGCTCCACAGTAACAAAACAATAAAAATATACCCCGCCAGATAGAATATATCTGCCATAGAAGGATAAGGATCAGTTTTTAGGACTCCACTATAGTATCCAAACATTGCTTCTGCTGAAAACCATGACACAAATGACAAAAACAGAAACAATTGTACTTTATCCATATGGAGTATTGAATTTCCGCTCCTACGAACTAAGAAGAAAATCAAGTAAACTGCAATTCCGCATGATATTATATTTGGAATATTATAATATCCAAGATAATATTCTGTAAAATAAAATGTAAAGGATATTGTCCCAAAGGTAACAATTACCAAAATAAGTGATTTTAAAGATAAGCTAAAAATAAAATGTAAATTCAGAAATCTTATTAATACTAAGTTACATATTACTTTTTATCCGGCATTAGTAATTCTAGAAATATCGATTTAGTAATCTATTTAATATTTCTAGTACTATCTGAATTTGAATTAACACGAAAGTAGCAACTAGTATATTGATTTTGATCATACCATTAATCATAGGATCGATAGTTATTACCTCCATCCTTTCACTCCAGACTCTTTCTGGAGTTCGAACAAAGTTTTATGATATTTATCAATTGTCAGGAATCCAACTTATGAACAAAATCTCTGCTGAAGTAAATGAAATTGCCAAAGATCTTAATAGATTGGCAAACCACCCAATATTTGCTAACTCTACCACTCCATTAAACGACCAAATCAACTTGCTTCAAAGATACGTTAATTTTAGTGACTCTGAATATCTAGCAGTATCAGTTTATGATAGAAATGGCACTGAGATCATTGATACATCAGATAAAACTCCTGATGGAAATGCCTCGCAGGAGGAATTTTTTAAACAAGCTCTATTCGGAAAAACATATTTTGATAAGAATCCTGATGAAATTGCATTTAATCAAACTGGATTTCATTTTTCTACTCCTATATTTGATTCAAACAAAGTTATAAAAAGTATAATGGATCTTGAGGTTTCGATAAGTTTTATAGACAACGTAGTCAATAACACTTTCTTTGATACCAATAACGAGAATACCTTATTGAACTTCACTTCTAGATTACTCCATAATGACGGCTCAGTGATATACACAACAAGCCAGAAAAATGGGGCCCAGAATGTCAAGGCACAAGATGATACGAGCGTCACTTTTCCAATTACTCCCATTACACAGTATGAAGCGGGAAAGTCTCAGGACTCTATAATGATTGTGGTACCTGAATCGGAAACCGTAAATGGTTATAGATCTGACGGGAATTGGACACTTCTCCTTGACGGAAACTTGTCACCAATTATGAGTGACTATAACAAAACAGTCAAGGATTTCTTGATTTCAACAACACTAATCATATTAATCTCGATATTAGCTACAATAGTTGCCGTAAAGAAAATTATATCTCCAATTAGTTATCTGAAGAATTCAGCATTAGAACTAAGTAAAGGCAATTTTGACAAGGAAATAAGGGTCGGAGGATCAAATGAGGTAAAAGACCTTTCTATCAGCCTTGAGTCAATGAGAAGAAATATCGAGAATTCGAAAAAGAATTTAGTTCGAAAAGTTATAGAAACGACGAGGGATCTTGAGCTGACCAAAGAAGAGTTAAAAACCAAAAGTATTCAAGTTGACTCACTTAGTAACGAATGGTGGATATCGAATAGAACCAACTTAGATTTTCTTGCTGCATTAAGCCGTGAACTTAGGAATCTAATATCACCCATGAATCTATATATCGAAATGATAGAAAAGGGAGATAGAACAGAAAAATTAGATGATTCCCAAAGAAAAGCACTAAATATTATTGGAAAAAACGTATCGAGGATAGAGACTCTCATGAATGACATTTTTACTTTTTATGAGTTAAATTCAACTGTTTTTCCCAACAATAGGCAGGTTACCAATATTGTAAAACTTTTGGAGAAGAATATCTCGGAACTATCACCTCGAATGAAGGACAAACGAATCAAGTTTAGTTCAACAGTTAAAGCCAGTGGTAGTATATTATGTGACCCAGTAAGAATTGGTGAAGTATTGTCTTACTTGATAAATAATGCCATTGAACGTGCCCCCGAGCAAGGTGGGGAAATTACCATTCAGGTTGAAGAAGAGGATGAATGTCCTAATACAATAAGCTTTAATACTAGTATTAATAAGCATCATAAATCAATCACCTTTACTGTTAGGGACAACGGTATTGCGATAAAACCAGAGAAGTTGGAGGGATTATCAGATGGGTTTTGCCAAATAGATTCGAAGCTTTCAAGAAATATTGGTGTATGGTTAGTAATATGTAAAAGTATAATAAATTCTCATGGAGGTAAAATTTGGATCTATCCTTCTTATCTCCATGGTAACACATTAAAGTTTTCCCTTAAGGAGTTTTAATCCCAATAGATCATCATTATGAAAAGTATGAAACACATCTTGGAAGGGAAGGATTTACAAGCAAAAGCGATGAAGTTATGGTCGAGACATTCAAGGCTTTCTTATTTTTGAAAATGTTAAATAAAATACAGTTAATATAGCCTAACTTGAGCATTGGAAGCCAGAATTAAAATTTGACATCATATTGATTGAGGTGGTAATCTAGAGCGAAAATATCATCATATGAATACTCTATGGATGCAAAAGACGGCGAACAGTTAACCAAATTGCAATTTTTTTAAGGAACATCAGTCTTAACCGAAATAGATTGATGATTTGTTTGAATCAGAGTCAAGTTAGTTTTGGTATTGCCCATGCTGATGAAAATTTTAAATGTTGGATGAAAATGATTCAAAAAAAATTAATGATGTCATGATCTAAATTTTAGCATGTGGGTTAAGGGTTTCAGAAATGAATCCGATTCGATTTATATAGAGAGGCCTCCAAGGAGTAATAATTTTGCTTAATATTACTTTATAACAAATACTAGTATCAGTTTCATTTTTCAAATATATCTTTAAATGATTGTTATTATTTGTTTGGTCTCGTATGTGTAGCCAGTTATTATTGATCCGTAGGATGAAATATTTAAAAACAGTTAGGGTTATGGAATTACATAAATATCTAGCTTTGTAGTCTTCCGTTTCTAGTCAGTATGAGCTATCAAGCAATAGTCATTCTAACCAATCAAGAAATTAGAGAGTATTGTTTAAGAATTGAGCAATTACATCGTCAAAGACTTTTATCGGCTGGGCACCCTCCAGAGCTGCTATTTTCGTTGAATTGTCCTTAAGGATAAGGAAGGTTGGAGTACTACCTAATCCGATACTCTTAGCAAACATATCATTGTGTTCAACGAGTTGATTGTATTTATGTGAGTTTAGGCATTCTGTGAATTGCGAAATGCTTGGCATGTTTACATTTTTGGCAAATCCTATAAGGCTATCAATGCTAATCCAACCGGTATTTTCTCCTCTTGAGTTTCTATAAACCTCATCATGATAATCCCAATACTTGTTCTGCTCAGCTGCACAGTAAGAGGCCTCCGCACCCAGTGTAGATAGTTTATCTTTGGGTAAATCATTGATGACCAGATCCTTAAAGCCAAATCTTACAATCCC
>DATEOO010000228.1:0-5082 GCA_035274085.1 Candidatus Nitrosocosmicus sp. | reverse complement strand
GATTTTATAATATCTATAAAATACTCAAGTTGAAGCTCCGGTGGTGTAGTAGCAATAAAAGCTGCACAATCCGGTCAAGCATTGCGGCCTTTCGAGTCGCAGATCCCGGGTTCAAATCCCGGCCGGAGCATGTCGTTTTGTGCTTGTTTTTGAGCTCCTCGAAAGGCCTGAAAGATATTGGTTTATTACAGTATACTGTTTTTGAGTCCTTCTGCATAACAGTATACTGTTTTTGAAATTAGGAGAATAGTAAATATCGCAAGCAGTACAGTATAATCCTACCTTGAAAGATTCTTTTGCACCTACTCTGATATAATTCGAGTTTAAGCCTTTATGGCAATTAGAACATTTGGTCAATTGAAATAAGATTGTAAAATGATGATAAAAGGATTACCGATAACCAAAAATGAATACAATATGCTCTAATCACATTTTAGCAGAGGGAGCTTCTCCTTGATTATCTTTGTTTGTTCACCCCCGAATTTGGTCAGTAAGTCACAGAAATTATTGTTGTTAGTTTCCGGGGGACGGGCAACGATAAAGGTAGCGTCTGCGCTATTTCCCTGAGTTATAGTGCAGTAGCCTGTTAGTGCGTAAGTGAATTCAACGTCGCAAGTATTTCTACCATCAGATGGATTTTCAAAATAGAACTCTACCTTCCCTAAATTTCCAACATTGGCTATAACTTTACCATGCTCCCAGCCAAAAGGCTTGTCGGGTATCGTTACCCATTTGATGGTAGTTCCGACTCCGTCGAGTGATGGATGTTCAAGAAACTTACCCAGAGACATTATACCTGTGATACTAGAAAAAGAGCCCGCAAGAGAAATTGCCTCAGCATCAATCCTTGCTTGTGCTTCTTCAATCAGACTTGGAACTAAGAATATCATCATCCCGACAAATACGACTGAAAGCACCGTTAATTGTGTAGCCTTTTTCCCATAATTTCAACTAAGTAAGGTTCATTCATACAATGCTACTTTGTATTGTCCTTATAACAATGACTATTAATTATACTTCTACGTGTTACTGCTCCATATGCCTCGATATTTAATTATTTGATGATTGACCTAACTTACTTTATTGTAAAGTCCAAATCCCGAAAATCATAGATGAGAATCTGCGATCCCTCGCCATTTTAGACCATTTTGATTACATTTGGATTAAGACAGGTGAAGTACTATTGAATGATGATAATGAAAAAAAGGGAAGTTCTTCATCAAAGTTGATTAACTCTTGTTCTGAAAATCGTTGTCTGTTTATATATGGCCGGTTTATTGCTATTGTTAATGCTTTTAATAAGATTTAATCGAGAGCCATTGATAGTTTTAAGTGTATTTTTTGGTACATTCTTAATTTTGTCAGCATATTTATCATCGTCTGGTTCATCTGTATTTCAGAACGCGTTAGCACAGCCTGATATTCAAACTGTCAATTATAGAAATTTAACACTAGCTCTTGGCAATGGAGTTACGACAAATGCCCAGTTGTCTTATCCAGCAATAGGTAAAGGACCATTTCCAGGCGTCGTCCTAATACATGGCTCCGGTGCACTAGACATGAACGAAACCTTGACTAAAGATAGTAAACCATTCTGGGAGATAGCTCAATATCTTTCTGAGAGAGGATTTGCTGTACTAAAGTACGATAAAAGAGGAGTTGGACCAGAAAGTTATTATATTTTGAACCCAAATGTATGGGGAAATAATACAATCGATGATCAAATTCAAGATGGCAAGAAAGCCTTGAATGTTCTGTTACAGCAGCCCGAAGTAGATCCAAAGAGGATAAGTATAATTGGTCATAGCGAAGGTACACTATATGCTCCCAGAGTAGCAATTGATAATCCTGCACATGTAGACAACATCATACTTATGGGCGTCCTAGCTCAGAACCCCTTGAAAGTAGAGTATTATCAAGATGTTTCCTTACCTTTAGAATATGCTACACAAGTATTAGATAAAAATAAAAGTGGTTTTATATCGATTCAGGATGTTGTAGTAGATCCTTTATTAAAGAACTTTTTATTACCTAATACTGTTTTGCAAACTAACGATACCAAAGCCATAACTAATTCTTTAATGAATGAATTTGGTAATAGTGATTACATAAATATTGATAAACAACTTGAGTCTTTTCTGATAAAGGGTTATGAAAATAACACAGCATTTAATCCACCTAAATGCGATACTGTTGGAATATGTCCTATATTGTGGAATTCTTTATCAAATATGACAACAAATTTGAGTAACATTGGTAACGTTTCTAAATCTATAGGCATTTTAATAATTAACGGAGAAAATGATGCTCAAACTCCAGTTCAACAAGCATTTTTATTGCATCAAAGACTCAATGAAGTAAATCATCCTGACCATGCATTAATAACATACCCCGACTTGGGGCACGCATTTTATCCATCATCAAAATGGCAAACAGCGTTCGGGCCAATTGAACCAGATGTTTTAGCAGATCTATACACATGGTTGGAGTCTCATTCTAAACAGTGATAGATTAATTTCTATTTTTATCGAATAAGTCACGATATTAACTATATTATAGATCTAACTAATTTCATGCATGATAAGGTGCGAAGTACGGGATTTGAACCCGAAGTAGACATCAAATATTTTAGTGCATTGACCATGCTAAATTAAACATTTGAAAAAAAGTGAATTTGAGTTGTCAGCGGACTAAACGAGATAATATAAACAAGATTCCTTGTATTTTGGGCACGATTTGTGACCCTTTGTCCAGAAATGATTCATCTTAATCGATATGGAATATTCGGGATTTGGCATTTGAAAAATTACATTCGGTTAACAGGGCCGAGCCCAATCCTGCAACCTGTAAATAATATGCTTTAGAAGAATCATCTGTTAAATGCAAAAAGATAATGGAATTGCAAGCGAAGAGGTAAATCAATCTAACATGAGGTTTTACCTTGCTTTTGAAAACCTATCTATCGAATCAATGGACAAGATATGGAAACATGATGAAAATGTTGTTTGCATACATCCAGGGTGGGATTTATTTACTGGTTGGTTGGCAATAAGAGAAAGCTGGACAACAATATTTAGCAACACAGAGATGATAAAGTTTACAATCACAAACACAAAAATTAAGATCTTTGATAATAAAATTGCATTAGTTGTATGTATAGAAAACATAGAAACAAAAGATCCATATAGCGGTCGGGTGATTAGGACGGGTGTGATTGCTACCAATGCATTTGAAAGAATGGAACCAAATTGCGAATGGTCACTTTTTCATCACCATGGGTCGCCTATAACAAACTACATTCCACCAAATACATCTTCTCACTGATGATTGTAGTTAAAGGGTTCTCCTTAATGAAAGCCTCATAAATATGATTATTAACTACAATTCTCTTGAACATAACGGCAGGTTGTTACTGCAGACAGTAGTGTTTTGCAAGGAAATTGCTTGCTGTGTCAATAAATGAAGGCCTCTACTACTAGAGATAAATCATGTCTTCAAAATAAAGATGGCAATACGATCTGAACAATACCTTAATTCTAATTTTTGTTTTCCCGTTCGAGCAGCCTGACATGCCGCCTCCTCTCTTATTTTATTTTCTGCTTGACCTACTGTCAGAAGTTGGAAATCTTTCCAATAGTTGTTAATTTATAGTTTATAGTATGATTGACATTCGTAGAATTACTTCCATTGCTTTGGAATTCTTGAGTGCACTCCCATTCTTGAAATGGCCCTTCTGTTTGTTTTGTAAGTAGCGTTCTATTCTCTTTATTTTTGATTATTTAGAGATATCTGATCTGACTCATTGGACAATTTGACTAAAAATCTGAAGTAAATCCTATTTGAGTCTAATTCAAAAATTAAAATATAGAAAATACGATTGTTTGGTGTCAGCGAGAAAGTATTGTTTGTCTATTGTCCTTGGTCTTGGTCTGATTGTCCTTGGTCTTGGTCTGATTGTCCTTGGTCTAGACTGTTTTGTTCAAATGGTTGCACATTTGTCAGTCCTACAAATGGTTTTTGCTGCGTTTGTTCACCAGATGTGGAAACATCACCCTCTGAGACTGAAGAAGGATTAGTATTTTCATCAAGAATCAAAGGATAGGTCTTTTTAGGAGGAGGTGGAGGTGGGGGTTGTGGACAAGGGACTTCCACTCGACCCGGTCCTTCACCTAGATATGCATAGCATCTTTTTTTTTCTGCTTCACTTCCACCTTGTTGTCCGACTCCATTAGCGCTAACAACTGCGGCGCTTATCAAAAATATTACCGATAGCCCTACAATTGAGGTCGAATAGAAAAAAAGTGGTTGAAATGTTTTTGAGTCATTCATGTTATTGGATATATCGAACAAATACTTATTATTTTCTCGAAAATTGCAATAATACAAGGATTCTAGAATATCTTATCACAGGCTAATAACAATATTTTCTATGCCAAGAAACTTTGCCTTTTTCCTGGAATAGAAAATCTGACCTCATTCTTTTTGTTATACTATTTTCATTTATCGGTCAAGAAAATCGAATTGCAAGTCTAAATCATGTAATTTAAAGATAAAAGATAAGGAATATACTTTGGTCTTTGCACGAAATCAGGGATGACTAGCTTTATTTGAATCCGAAAATTGGATAAATATAAGCCACTACAAAGAATACAAATAAGACAACTTTTTTAATAAATGGAGTTTTAACACAATATAGTGGATGAAATAACTCTCAAGCAGTTAAAAGAGTCCAATTATTATCATCCTGTAATTACTGACGTTATTCATGATTACAGAACAGTGCTTGAAATAACTATAGATGGATTAAATTCAACTGAATTAGGGTATAACACTGTTTGGGACGCGGAAATGTGTAAATGGGCTTCCAAATATTTTGTAGAAGGATTAGAATTAGTAAAACAGGGAGTCAAAGAAAAAGGCATAAAATGTAGACTAATTACTGAAGTAAATACAGAAAATAAAGGGTTTCTTAATACCATATCTTTCGTAGAAATTAGACATTTAGATGGATTGAGGGGGAATTTTGGGATCCGTGACGAGAAGGGATACATGGCGTTTGTTCTTCATAAAGAGGATGACGAG
>DATEOO010000227.1:0-4716 GCA_035274085.1 Candidatus Nitrosocosmicus sp. | reverse complement strand
TTAAGATAGTGATATTACCATTAAGATAGTGATATTACCATTAAGATAGTGATATTACCATTAAGATAGTGATATTACCATTAAGATAATAATTATTTTTTTTGGAAGTTATAATTTGCTTAATCCTCCTAAAGGTAATCTTTTCTTGAATGTCAATAGGAAAAAATATATTTTAAAACATATCAGTTATTTTGTTTTGAAAGGAGTAATATTAGCTGGAGGGTTTGGCAAGAGGCTCAAACCGATCACAGATAATCGTCCTAAACCTATGATAGAAATTTTAGGCAAGCCCATTATCGAATGGCAAATAAAACTGTTGTCCAAAAATAATATAACGGAAATTATCATTTGTGTTGGTTATTTGAAAGAACAAATAATAAACCATATTGCAAGTGGAAACAAGTTCAAGGTTAAGGTTGCTTATATGGTGGAAGAGGAACCATTGGGTACCGGTGGCGCACTAAAAAATACTCAGGCTCTCCTAAAGGATGAAAAAAATGGCTTCTTTATGATTAATGGCGACATATTAACAAACATAGATTTTAATATCTTATCACATAAGAACGATTATAACTCTATTGCAGTTGTGCCTTTAAGAAGCCCATATGGGATTGTAGATTTTAATGACCAACAATTTGTGACTGGATTTAAGGAAAAGCCAAACATAATCGATAAATGGATCAACGCAGGGATTTATTTTTTTAATCAGGAAATCTTTGACTTCCTGCCCGATAAAGGCAATATTGAAACAACAGCCTTACCCGCCATGGCAAATGAACAAAAATTGAAAGCAAAGAAGTTTGAAAAATCGTTTTGGAAATCAATTGATTCGCATAAAGATATCGAAGAGTCCTCCAAAGAGCTATCAAGGATAAATTCAAAGTAAATATGAAGGAAAAAATAGCTTATAGTATTGGATCGCTATTAAAATCAAGAGAAATCCTAGAATTTGCTTCAATAGTTGATAAAAATGAAACTGTTCATTCTATATGGGCTCCGGAGTCTTGGGGGAAGGAGGTCTTTTCAGTCCTCGGGGCCATTTCCCAAGTTACAAAGAGGGTGAAAATAGGAACCTCTATCGTAAACATCTATTCTAGAACTCCGGCGACAATCGCTATGGGTGGAATTACATTAGATAACCTCTCCAATAAACGGGCTATTTTAGGCCTTGGTACCAGCACTCCTGTTCTGGTGGAAAACCTTCATGGTATCAAATTTGAAAAGCCACTAGTAAGAATGAAAGAATATATTCAATCAATCAAACAGTTATTAGAATCAAATAAAGTTAACTATTACGGAAAAGCTGTAATTATTAGGAATTTTAAATTACTAGAACACTCAAGGAATGATATTCCTATCTATGTTGCTGCTGTAAATCCAGGAATGATTAAGGTTGCTACAAAGTATGCAGATGGAATCATCCTCTATTTAAAACCAAAAGCTGAATTAAAAATGACTATAGATAATATTAATTCCGAAAATCAAAATCAAAAATTTAGCAGGGCTTTTGTGATTATAACAGCAGTTTCAAACAAAGACCCTATTAAGGCTTCTCTTAGAGCAGCTAGAACTTTGGCCTTCTATATATCAGTCAGTAGAATCTACTATGAGTCATTGCTTAAAACAAAATACAAGTCATCAGTCGAAAGGATTTACAATGATTACAATAAGTATGGTTTAGCCGAATCAATTAGGAACATCACAGATGAAATGCTTGATGATTTTGTCATTGCAGGTTCTATAAATGATTGCAATAGTCAGATCAAACGCTGGAAAAAAATCGGTATCGATCTACCGATCTTACAAATTAATCCTGTAAAAGATACCAACGGCAATCTTAATTACAAGGATTTTATAGAATTATGGAAATAGCAATTGATTCTTCCAACACTCAAAAATTTACAAAGACTTCAGATCTTACACCTGCTGAGTTAGCTAGCAAATCCATAATAGCTTTACTTAGAAAGACGCTAATTCAAAAGGCTGAAATAGATGGTCTAATTGTATCAAGTAGTTCTAACGATGTATATTTAGGTAATATAGTATCAGAGATGATAGGCATTAGGCCAAGATTTTCTACCAAGATCGAAAATTTATGTAATTCCGGTACTAGCGGTATTATGTTGGCTTACTCGTTAATAAAATCTGGATTATGTAATGCAGTAGTAGTAACAGGAGCAGAGAAGCAGGATAGTCAAGGGAACAAACTAATATGGGATAGTTCGAGGGGACAGTACGATATGCCAATTCATTGGGCATCACTATATGCCCAAAACCATTTTCGAAAGTATAGAACAACGGAAGACGACTTAGCTATTATTTCTTTGAAAAATCATACAAATGCAAATAAGAACAAAAATGCTTTTTTTTACGACAAACAATTTACTTATTCATCTATAATTGATTCAAAAATGATGGTAGAGCCGTTAAAAAAGTTTGACTGTTGCTATCCCTGCGAAGGAGCGTCGTCAATCCTTCTTTTGTCAGAAGAAATGGCAAAGAGAACTGAGGTACCCATTTGGATTAAAGGTATTTCCCAAAATAACCAAGGTGCTTCCTTTGGATCCATAACTAATGATCTTGACTCTATAATATCAACGAAAATAGCAGCAAGAGACGCGTTTAAACAAGCGAACTTGGATCCAAAAAATATTGATATAGCGGAAATACACGATGCATTTACAATACTAGAGCTCATGGCCTACGAAGACATTGGATTCATAAAAAAAGGTCAGGGAAGAAAATTAATACAAGAAAACACTATTTATACAAATGTGAGAGGAGGGCTACTTGGATGCGGTCACCCCATAGGTGCAACTGGGATTGATCAGACCAACGAAATAGTGCTCCAATTACAGGGAAAGGCAGGTTTAAGACAAAAAAAAGGTTGTAAATATGGTCTGGTTCACAATATGGCCGCCGCAGGTACCTCGACAACGGTAATAATTCTCAAAAAATAACTCAGGATGAAGTTAATCGATAGAATTATTAGTAACGCCGAGAGAGGCATATTGATTACTACATATTGTTTCAATTGTAAAATTCACATCTGGCCGCCTAATTATTATTGCAACTCCTGTCTGAAAAAAACTGGTTTTAGAAAAATCACTAAAAAAGGTATCCTTCGTGAAAAATCACTTTCTAACCTTCCCGACTCAATAGGATATTATGGTATAGGCGAATTTTCGGGTATACGACTGATTGGGAGTGTTGATCAAGGTGTTGTCCCTGGAGATAGAATTAGAATTTCCAAGATTGGTATTAAAAATAACAAATTAAATTTAGAATTCTCCAAAATGAAATTTAAAAAATAAAATAATTATTAACAACATATGTACAATGATTATTTATGGGTTATGAAGGGTATCTTAGTGACAGAATGCTAATGAGTAGAGACGCATTGAATCGGAAACAGATCAAAATAAAAATCATCGAAGACGATGAAAGAATTCGCGACTTCTCCAAAAATGGGGACAGGGTATTAATAAAGAAAATTTTGTTGATAATTCAAAATCTCGAAACAGAGGAGATAGAAGAAATAGAACTAGATATAGAAGCGCTTGAAAATAGAATGAAAAAAGAAAGACTATTCACATCCTCAAATAGGTGGGTTCCTAGAATAGATATTAAGAATAATTTTGTTTCAGGGAGCAGACACATTTATTTATTATCCGATGCAATAGCATTAGACATAGTTTCGTTTTGATCTAAAACAAGCGCCGCTGATCAGACTCGGACTGATGACCTACTGGTTAACAGCCAGTTAAGCTTCATAATGCATCCATCATGAATTTGCTCTACCAAGCTGAGCTACAGCGGCACTATGCTAATAAAAATTGTAAAGAATAAATAAATGTTATGTTTACTACTATGTTATTATTGTGAAGAGCTGAACTTTATGACTTAATTGACCTATTCTAAAAATATTATTTAAATCACTTTTTCATGCAATTCTAGGCCCTGGAGTATATGTATACCCCATCAAGAAACACCCTAGAGTCTTTATTTTTTATCTTTGTAGATGATTCTATATTTGCGGCCGTTTGAGATACATGTTCAATATTGGGTCCCGTAATCAAAATATCATCACCCTGTACAGTAACCTTAGTATCCTTTCCAAGTATCTTTGACACCCGTGCTGATCGTTCCCCAAAAAAGTTTTCAATAAATACCTCATGGCCCTTTATTTTGACGGATATAGGGAAGTGTGCAAACACTATTTTTAATTTATATGTGAACCCCGTTGTAGATCCCTTGATCATATTATTAATGAGGCTATGCACTGTATTGACCAACGCATAATCGCTTTTCCTATTCCCATACGACCTTATTGTAACTTTTTCGTTACTAATTTCTATTAATGCTGGAATTTTTGTAAAATCCTTTTCCACTTTTCCATTTGTACCAGTTGCTGTGATAAGGTTCTGATCCTTATTAATCGATACTCCTTCTGGAATAACGATCTCATTAGCATAAAATTCTGGTTTAGTAGACATACCCTATTAGTGCGCCTCCTAAGCCTTCATTTTGGGCATCATGGTGAGACATAATTCCTTTACTGGTAGATACTATTAATATACCCATATTATATGACGGAAGAAACTGTCGTTCCCAGTCCAAGTATCGATCCTTTTTTACACTAAATCTAGGAGTGATGATCCCACATTTATTAATTTTAGCCAATAGTTGTATTCTAAACTTACCCATTCTCCCGTC
>DATEOO010000226.1:0-2466 GCA_035274085.1 Candidatus Nitrosocosmicus sp. | reverse complement strand
ATTGATAAATATGTACTCATCTGGTTCATCAGGCAAAAATTTAAAGCCATTTTAAAAATTTAATAAAAAGAAAATACAGTATATTCGACAAGCCCTCCTGTTCTTGATTATTATAAATTTCATTTTTCAAGTAAAGGTATCCGTTAAAAATATGGATGAATATAATATCTCCGATTTAGGTCGTCGATGAAAACATTGATGTAATAATATTTGGATTTTAATCCCACCAAATATCAAATTAGATATGAACGATGAACTTTAAAAAATTCAAACCATTCGTTATCTAAAGCAAAACGCTTTTTGAAAAAGATTTTGCATAAAATCAAACTTCAGAGCAGATTGACGATTAATATTTGTAAGCCTATTTGATAGACCAAATTGGTTTATCAGTACATTAATCAGATTTAGGAATTTGAGAATAGAAAAATTTAGTTATGGAATCATAAGTTTCTTTCAATAATTCCAAATATCTTTTTGTATCGTATTTAATATCGTTTTCATCAATTAGTTCAATTGGTATTGCCCTTTCCAAGAAATTTTCATTATAAAAATTCGTAATTATGTATTTAATTTCTTCTCCAGCATTCAAGGATTTCCCATTATTAATTAGTTGTTTTAAAACACAGTTTTCAATTGTATTTCTATCTGCATATTCATTACTTGCTTTTGACATCCTTTTGATAAATATCAGATCGGTATATGAAATTTTTTTAGTGCATATTAAATTTATATATTTTTTATGTACATTCTCTAAAATTGGTAAGCATTTTGTGATTTCATGAATGTTGTTATAGGCAGACATTATTTTCATTAACTCTTCTTGAAAATAGACAAAGAGTTTAGGAGTATCATGTCTTCTTGTTTCAATTCCCCTCATCTTTATGGTCCCATCTTCAAAAACGCCAAAGTATCTATTTAGGGCTGGTAAGTCAGGATTGATCTTAGATGAATCGAAAACGATCCATTTGTATACTCCTTCAAAAGATATGGAAAAACCTGTTTGTTTCTCTATGTCTTTTTTTAAATTAATATATCGGCGTGCAGAATCAACTATCGATGATAAATATTCAATATTCTCTATTTCGCTTATCCAGACAGAATCCACAATACCATGAATTACATCAAATCCGTGTTTTCCGGCTATTTTAGACGTTTTTATTAGTATATCTCTAGCAAAGGCGCATACAGCGATGTGGGCATCTATCATACCAAACTTTGAGTTACTAAATCCAAGGTATCCAAAGGAAGTAACTAGGATCCATTTTAAAGCAGTTTGTCTGTTGTCGTAACAATTTTTTAAATATTGATTGCTCTTAGATATACACAGATTTTTTCTTTTTTTATATTCTAATCGTCTATTTAGAACTGTTTTAAGAGATAAAGGCACTATTCCTATCCTTTTTTTGCACAAGTGATATAGATGTTCAAGCTCTGGCACTTTGTTATCCGTTTCCGATTTACAGCATGTACAATTGATTGTGTCTGAAGAAATATTTTTCCTTAGCATGATGTTTGGATAAAGAGATATAAAATCAAATTCTGCTACCTTGTCATATGCTCCAGGTTTTGACTCAAAGACAAAGCCTCCTTTATCTACCTTTAATAAATCAGAAAATGACTTGAAGATTTCAGAAGTTGTAGGCTTCCAGGGTATCAATATATCCTTTTTATAAGCATTATAAAAATACAGACTGCTTAGACATTTCCCTATAGTAGATCTTGATGCTAATTGCAATGGAATTCTGCAAACTCGAGATAATTCTGCTAGTCCCTCCAATCCATTGTCCCTGTAAATAAATGAATTGTTAACGTCTATGTGAATTCGGCCATATAAAAAAAATGGTCGTGGTTTGAAATACACTTTTCCGTAAGAGATATACGATGTTGAGGACAAGTTATTAGATCCAATAATGCTTTTATTTGAAAACGACATATTTTTCTTTAGTAAATATTCTAGGTTCGATTCACGATTCAAATTTATCAATAATTGATTCTCAATATTGTTGGCCTTGGCTCTGTGAAATAAATGTGGAAACAAAAATTGATCTCCACCTTTAGTTAAAACAACATCAGGATCTATTCTATTAATTTCATAACCAAATTCCAATATTGTTTCAAGTTCATTTTCTTCAGATATCGAAAATTCTTCCTTGATTACGTTATCCTTTTCAAAAGAGACAATCTTTATCTTTAGAATCCTATCATCTAAATCATTTCCTATTGATTTTCTCTCCGAAATTAATTCAAATGATAGAAATTTAAAATTTGGAATAATATATTCAAATGAGTCAATATCGTCGTTCTTATCGTTAACTATTTGATATATGTTAGTTCGTACTGATTCCGTGGATCTTATTTCTTCTATGTTGTATAATCCAAGTGGATAGAGATCCTTTTCATATAAGAAAGACTGTTCAGGTGATATATCTACGTTGTATAGTCGATAGTGTCCAAATCTAATAGAGA
>DATEOO010000225.1:0-6665 GCA_035274085.1 Candidatus Nitrosocosmicus sp. | reverse complement strand
TAACTATATCGATATGAAATTTGAACATCTGATACTGGATCAAGTTTTCTTTTATGAAACAAAAGAATACAAGAATGCATCAAATTCAGAGGAGTGGAAGAATTTATTGCAATTACCTGATCGCCTTGAAAAAACATTTCTTATTTTTACAAGTCCCTCTACGGTCAGATCCTTTTTTAAAATAATTTATTACCAATTCCCCAAATTCTCGAATAGCAAAAATGAGAGAGAGGTACTGTATGCCTTAAATGTAAACAAAGTGGTTTCAATAGGGCCAAAAACTTCACTTGAACTGAAGAAAAGCAATATAGATTTTATGGAATCGTCTGAATACACGATTAATGGTGCTATAGAATCATTACTCCGATTGATCAAACAGTGATTTGTTTTAAATAAAAGATTTAAGAATTAAATAAAACTCAGATATAAAGTGAAACACCGGTAAAAATATGTATTATATCAAAATTAATAGCTTGTTCTTTTCCTTTTTCATAGGATAAATTTCAAGTGGCTTTTCTGCAGGCAGGTTCAAAGGGCTACCACTTTTTAAATCAAAAGATGATAAATGTAATGGACAGGTTACAGTTCTTTCAGTTTCATTCAATATACCTCCGGTGAGGTCAACGTACGCATGAGTACAAATACGGTCTGAGGCACAAAATTCGCCGTTTAGATTCAATATCATAATTTTTTTGTCTTCATAATCATATTCATCCATTTCTCCTTTCTTTAATCTGAGAAATTGGGAAACATCAATCCATTTTTGTGTACTTGTCAAATCAGAACACCCAATTCAAATATTGAAAACAAAGTAATGATGTAAAGGCTCATCTTTCAGTATTTTCCTTTACCTATATTTGTAATGTTTCTCAAATATATCTGCAGTTTCTTTGTATCGGGATTTTTCTACTTCTAAAATCTGTTCCATGACCTCATCGCCTTTTAACATTAGAGGTTTTCCTGTCCACTTGTTCTCAAAGAGATAACTTATCCAAGCACGAATAAACGGGCCCATTTTTCGAGATAAAGGTTCTACGAACCCATTTATTATCTCCCGCTTTGCACTTTCTCGATCCAATCCTTTACACATCAAGTAGAATATTTGTTCTTCATCGATCTGAGAAACTGACGCAGAATGCGTAGCTTTGACCTCGTTAGTTTCAATCTCCAATCCGGGAATAGCATCTGCCTGAGCACCCTTGTTCAATAAAATCGCATGTCCGGCCAAATAAGCTTCCGAAGCTTGTGCATCCTTTCGAATTTTTATCATTCCTTTGAATAAAGACTTGGCCGTATCCTTGACGATTGATTTAACCAGTACTTTACCTCTAGTACTAAATCCAACATGATCAAGATTAGAAGATATATCAAATGATTGATTATTTGTACCAAAAACTATTTCGATATCTTCAGCACGTGCCCCTGAGCCTTTCATGACACTATCAGTCTTGAATCGGCAAAGGCGCGCACCAAACATTCCGGAATACCAAGACATCTTGGCATCCTTTTCAACAAAGGCCTTTCTATTAACAACACAAACAGTATCAGAATTCATAGATTGCAAAGTAATAAATTCAAGTTCCGCGGTTGGTTTGACAATACATTCGAGAACCTCAAAATAGCTTTCCTGTCTATTATTGTTTGCATCACTTCCTTGAGATTCATTATTTATTTGTGATGTATGGGAATGGGATAATAAAGATGAGGAGTATAATTCTTGTACTATCGTTACTTTTGAGCCCTCATCAGCAATAACGATATTCCTACAAATCGATGATGTACGATCATCTCTCAAAGAATATACAATTCTAATGGGTTCTTCAATCATCATATTCCTTGGAATGTAAATAAAGAATCCAGATTGAAATGCAGAGGAACCTAGTGCGAGAAAACGATCTTCTTCGTAATTAATAGATTTATCTAAAAGATATTTCTTCACCAGTTCTGAATTGTTTTTCATGGCATCTTGAATGGTAGAAATAATCAAACCTTTTTTAGATAAATCCGTTGGAACAAAAATGTGTACAACAGATGAACCTATTAAGAGTACGCTTGGAGAGGCCTTTATCTCCTCTAAACGCATTTCAAGATCTTTTGAAATAGAATACTTTTGCTCGTTGGAAAAATAAACTTTATTTGGTTCTAAAACAGTTAATCCACTATATTTAGAATATAATGGTGAAACCTCATTAGGTAAACCGGAAAACTTGGATAATATTGACTTTCTAGAAGACAGCATCCACTGGGGTTCACCTTCGTTTTTGGACAGTATTTCATGTACATTATTTTCTGAAAGTATTGATAATGGAATCATTATGAATCAAACTTTATGACAAAATAAAAAGATAGCAATGAATCTAAACTGCCATTAACCTACTGATCCTTCCATCTCCATTTTTACCAGCCTGTTTAGTTCTACAGCATATTCCATTGGGAGTTCTTTAGTAAAAGGTTCCATAAACCCACCTATAATCATACTCAAAGCATCAGATTCAGAATAGCCCCTACTCATTAAATAAAATATTTGCTCATCACCAATTTTTCCTACTGTTGCCTCATGAGTAATAGTTGCATCCTCTTCATTAACTTCAACGTATGGATATGTATCGGTCCTTGAAAATTCATCAAGTAATAATGCATCACATCGAACATTTGATTTTACTCCATAGGCTCCCTTTGCTACATGCAATAATCCCCTATAAGTGGTTCTTCCGGTATCCTTACTTACAGATTTACTAGTAATTCGGGATGTGGTATGGGGTGCAAGATGGACCACTTTTGCACCAGCATCTTGGTGTTGATTCTTTCCTGCAAAGGCCACAGACACTATTTCGGCATGAGCATTCTTACCTAGCATGTAAACTCCAGGATACTTCATAGTAAGTTTGCTACCCAGGTTGCCATCTATCCATTCAACAGATGCATTTTCATAGGCGTATGCTCTCTTTGTAACCAAATTATATACATCCTTGCTCCAATTTTGAATAGTAGTATATCTAATTCGTGCTCCTCTTTTGGCAATCAATTCGACTACAGCAGAATGCAAAGACTCGGTAGAATAGACAGGTGCAGTACATCCTTCAATATAATGAACATCGGCACCCTCATCAGCAATAATCAAAGTTCTTTCAAATTGCCCAATGTTTTCGGCATTAATTCTGAAATACGCTTGTAAGGGTAAATCCACTTTTACATTTGGAGGAATATAGATAAACGAACCACCTGACCATACAGCGCTATTAAGTGCTGCAAATTTATTATCCTCTGGTGGAATAACTTTTCCAAAGTGCTTTCTTAACAAATCAGGATATTTTTTAACTGCTGTATCAGTATCTAGAAATATTACACCTTGTTGTTCTAGATCTTCACGCAAATTGTGATAAACGGTTTCTGATTCATATTGTGCCCCTACTCCAGCTAAGAATTTTCTTTCTGCTTCCGGTATACCTAATTTTTCAAAGGTATTTCTAACCGACTCTGGAACATCATCCCAGTTCTTACTTTGCTTTTCAGCAGCCTTAGCGTAATAATAAATATTCTGGAAATCTATGTGAGACAAGTCTCCTCCCCAGTTCGGCATTGGTTTACTCATAAAAACATCAAATGACCTTAATCTAAAATCACGCATCCAATCAGGTTCCCCTTTCATTTTGCTTATTTCTTCAACTGTACCCCTCGAAAGGCCCTTTTTACTTAAATATACATAAAGTTGAGTGGAATCTTTAAAATCATATTTACTGTAATCCATATCTAGTTCTTTTGAGGTCATACCGTTAATAACGGCGTTATGTATTATAAGTATTTTTATATTAAAATTTCTATAGAACAAAGAAAAACATAAGTATGTTAACGATTTGATTGAGTCTGTTAGTTCTCCCTAACATTGGAAACATTTCATTTCAAATAAAAAAGTAATCAATATATTCCCATAAAAAAGTTTTCAAATATGCAAATTGAGGGCAGTGTAATAGTGTGTGATTCTATTGACGAAAAGGGGATTGAGATCTTAAAAAAGGCAGGACTCACTGTTGATTATTTACCTGAGATAACAAATCAAGAATTAATATCCAAAGTAAAAGACTATGACGTAATTATTGTACGCAGTAGGACTAAGATAACAAAAGAGGTAATACAAAATGCAAAGGGAGCAAAAATAATAGCTAGAGTAGGAGTAGGTCTGGATAATATAGACACAGACGAGGCCAAAAATAACAACATCGAAGTAATTAACGCAGGAGAGGCTTCAGTAAATGCAGTTTCTGAATTAGTTTTAGGGTTTATATTCTCACTAAGCAGGAATATACCCATTGCCAATAATGCTACTAAGAATGGTAAATGGATTAAAAAAGATCTAATTGGAGTAGAATTAAAAGGAAAATATTTGGGAATTATTGGATTAGGAAAGATCGGAAGAAATGTGGCCAGACTGGCAAGGGGGTTAAGAATGAACTTGATAGGATATGATGTAGTTCCTATTGATAAGAGCTTTGTTCAGGAAGTTTCACTTATTACTACAGACCTGAAGACATTGGTGGAAAGTTCAGATTTTATAACAATTCATGTTCCATATACTGAACAAACAAAGCATCTTATAGACAAAGAAATGTTGTCAAAAATGAAAAATAATGTATTCTTGATCAATACTTCAAGAGGGGAAGTGATAGATGAAGAGGCACTTGTTGACTGTTTAAGAAATAAAAGAATAGCCGGAGCAGCGTTAGACGTTTATGAAGTTGAACCCCCTACAAACAAGGAATTACTAGAACTCAATAACATAGTGTGCACTCCCCATATTGCAGCCCAAACCAAAGAAGGACAAGAATTAGCATCAGCAGTAATAGGTGAAAAAATAATTCAAAGGCTATTAGAAAGACAAATAGAATAACCTACTACGATATTATCTATAGGCATCGATATATGTTATATTTTTGAGGATAATTATATTATAGATGTGTATGGATATTTATAATAGCAATAACTTGATGTAACAATTACTAGTTACAGCCTACAAAATTGATAACTCATTACTATATCCAATAAGAACAGCTTTGATGAAATAGATTAAGAATCAGATGATCTGAATCACTTTAGTCTTTGAATATAATCCATGAATTGTCTTAATAATTGAAGGTTTTATATCAAAATGATTTGAAATGGTATACCCTTTGAAAAATCCAAGGAAAAGATAATTTGAGTATGATAAGATGTCAACAAGTTAACAAGAAAAAACTCTATAAAGAAAAGATCAAAGGGGCTTTACACTCGAGATTACTATGAGATATGGTTAGTACAATAGATAGTATCATATCATGTCAATAATGTATACAATATAAAATTTGAACATAAAAAAATAAAGATACATTTCTTCTTGTAAAGAGATAAGTATCTCAATTAACATTCCAATAAGACATTGAGAATTGGAACATGATAATTACGAATTGAGAACCTAAACAAAATAGGATCAATTATTTACCTAGTGTAGCTGTTTAACCTCTATGATACATCAGGACTTTTATTTTTTAAAAGATATTAATCAAAGATTATGCAAAACCACCTTTAGAGTAGAACGCCAAATTTCTTCGACGGATAATATTATCCTTTTACAAAAATAATCATTCAACCAAAAAATAACTGATAGGTTATTTCATTGCATCCAATAAATCTTTCTTAAATGATTGTCTAGCTCTCTGTAAATACAGATAAAATAAAGCCATTACAAAGCTAGCTACTCCACCCACCATAAACAAAGCATTTAGAGTCAATATCGCGAGTAACGCTATAACAAGAGTACTCAATATAAAAATTAAAGAAATTTTCTTTAATTTATTCATGGTAGGAAAAAAGGCAAACACCAATATAAATACAACTGAAAATGAATTGATGATGATTAGTATAAAATATATGAACTACACTACGAAGCTGATGTACAACTATATCCTGAAGTCAACGTCATAAATAAGCTAATTAAATACAAGATAATTCGAAGGAAAAGTCATTGCTCTTTATAGCTCGGAGGAATTACTTAGCTCTCTACGTATATCTTTACTTTCCTAGACTCATCACAAAAACTATTTTTATTTAATATTACTTTAAAAAAAGTATCGAAATTTCACACGGTATTCCTATCTTCAGCATAAGAATTGAAAAGCAAAGATAGTAAAAAAGCAACCTTATGTAAATACGAACCACCGATAAAAAGAGATCCTCCTAATAATGTTAGTTTATAACTCACAATTTCCTTTAGTTAGTAATCTTTCGAAGTAAAAATAATCCCAGTAGAGTACTAAATGAATGTCATAAATCATTAAAAGATACAGTTAACTACTTGAAATTTCAACATCAAATACCCAAATAAGGAATAAGATATCCTGCGAAACTGTTGTTACACCCAAATTTGAACAGACTACGATTATTTAATGATTTTATCATTATGCGCGATTAGACTTGTTCTTTCTTCTACTCCTAAATATCCAAATTATTACGATTCCAAAAGCAATAATCACCACAAAAACTGTACCATAAAAAGCAAGAGCAGAGATCAATCCAAAAGTCTCGGTTATAGAAACATTAAATACAGCTCTTTCACAATTACAGTTATTACTATCATTCAGGATGGTTCGTGGTGGAGGGATGGTATCAAGCATTTTGCTACTTGCAATGTCTTC
>DATEOO010000224.1:0-2963 GCA_035274085.1 Candidatus Nitrosocosmicus sp. | reverse complement strand
ATCTTATTCCATTTCAAAATCCTAGGGGTTAAGTCCAAATTCATACTCTTTGAAATTACTTTCGTGATGCCCTGATCGAACAGAATTTTAGGAACAGAATAGATCGAAGGTGCATCATGGCTAGACATTACGCATTCGGTCGGAATACTAGCAAATAGTGAAATTTTTCTGATAGTTTCTGTCGTTAACGGAGTTCGACACCTTACCGCCAATAAGTCTGGTTGTATTCCTATCCTACGCAATTCCTGGACGCTATGCTGGGTGGGCTTTGTTTTTTGCTCGCCCACTGCATCTAATACAGGAGCCAAGGTTACGTGAACAAAGAAAGTATTTGTATACCCGTCTTCCAACTCCATTTGCCTCAATGCCTCCAAGAATGGCAGGCTTTCGATATCTCCAACTGTTCCGCCGCATTCAACTACCATAACTTCTAGATTTTCATCGAGGGATATCTTTCTCAACTGTTTTTTTATTTCATCTGTTATGTGTGGTATTATTTGCACGCATTGGCCAAGATATTTACCCTCTCTTTCCAATTCTATCACATTTGAAAATATTCGCCCTGCCGTCAAATTATGGCTTGATTTTAAACTGGTATTAAGGAAACGCTCATAGTTTCCGATATCCATGTCACATTCACCCCCATCATCAGTAACGAATACCTCACCGTGTGTGAGAGGATTCATTGTTCCAGCATCATAATTCAAATAGGGATCTATTTTGATGCAAGTTACTTTCAATCCACAAAGTTGTAATAATTTGGCGATGGATGAAGCTACAATTCCTTTCCCTAAGCCAGACATTACTCCCCCAGTTATAAATATAAATTTTGGAGTATTGCTCATAATTACTTTATAGAAAAGGTAGATTGAATCAATTATAATTAAGTGTTTATTATTATTTTAGCCAGAATGAATGTTACTATAATGAAAAGTTTTATTATGGCATTCCACGTATAATAAGTATATCATCATGAATTCTTACGAAAATAATGACAATGTCTTTGGCAAAGATAATGATAAAAATGACATAGATAATAGATTGCCAATTAAAGGGAAGAGTGCCCTAGATGCTTTGCATGAGGATATAGTTAAAGAGAAGGAAAAAACCCTCAGTTTAAAAATTTCAGATATGTATGGCGTAGACTATGATGAGGCAAATGAAATCCACATAAATTATCATAATTTGAGATTGAAAAAAATGATACAAAAATCTGAGATATTATCAAGTATGAGTGCGTTTATCGATAGTAACCTAGATTTGAAAACCCTTTCCACCCAGGTGGCCCTTGGTGAAATTACAGAAAATACATGCATTGATATTTTGATTGGCGTGATGAAGAATCAAAAAGAGACTAGAGTTAAAGATAGATACATTAACTTTTATGGTTAGTTAGAAGATTAAAAGCACATTTTTACCATCAATTTATGACCAATATGACAACAAATAATCTTAAATTTCCAAGCACTAGATCCATGTTAAAAACGCTTGTAAAGAATTCCTTTAAGGCTATTGATGAAGGTATGTACGAAATTAATGGAGACCGCGAATATACAAATCATACATGTTTAAGCTTACGGAATAATATTTTGAAATGCAAACATAACCCACTTTTAACAGAGATAAAGTATGCATCCCCATCAATCGGAACATTAGTTGACAATAATGAAGTGAAAGTCGAGGAAATCGCAACAATAATGGAAAAAGCTGGGGCAATTGGTATATCGATTTTAGCTCAGCCTTACTTATTTAATGGATCAATAAGCAATATTTTGAGAGCAAGAAAGCATGTTACTGTGCCCATTCTGATGAAAGATATAATTGTAAGTGATATCCAAATCAAAGCCGCAAAGAAAGCCGGTGCTGATTGCATATTGCTTATAAAAACTGTATTTGACGCAAACTTGTCAGAGGGTAACTTGGAGACACTGGCCGAATATGCGAAGAAGATTGGTCTAGAAGTTATCTTAGAAACTCATACTGAAGCTGAATTCAATGAGACTGTACAGAGTAACAGTAAAATAAACAAACCCTTTAGCATAGTTGGTATTAATAATAGAAACCTAAGTACACTAGAAGTAAATTTAGACACGACAGTTAGAATATTATCTGAAGTTTCTAAAAGTAATAATATTGTCATTTCAGAAAGTGGGATAAAGGAACCAAAGGATATTAGAAAGTTAAAGACCGCAGGAGCAGACGCCTTCTTAATCGGGACAACACTGATGGAGAAACCTAAAGAAATGAGTCAAAAAATAAAAGAATTAGCCGATAGTTAGCTCAAATAGATAAAGTATTATGTAACAACGACCTAATTTCATTTCTATATATTTGAAAAATAATACTGATTTAGGAAAATTTGGAACATATGGTGGCAGATATGTTCCTGAGACATTAATTCCAGCATTAGAAGATCTGGATAAATGGTACCAAAGATTGAAAATGGATAAATCGTTTGAACACGAATTGAGAGATTTACTTGAAAATTTCGCAGGTAGATCAACTCCACTTTATTACGCTAATAATTTGACTAGACATCTTGGAGGTCCAAGAATTTATTTAAAGAGGGAAGATCTTCTCCATAGCGGAGCTCACAAGATTAACAACACCTTGGGTCAGGCTTTAATTGCTAAAAGAATGGGTAAGACCAGAATCATTGCCGAAACAGGGGCGGGTCAACATGGAGTGGCTACTTCAATTGCATCCGCAGTTTTTAACATCAAATCTGAAATTTATATGGGTGCAAAGGATGTAGAAAGACAGCAACTTAATGTTTTCAGGATGAATTTATTGAATTCTAAAGTGCACGCCGTGCACTCTGGGTCAAAGACACTTAAGGATGCTATAAATGAAGCTTTAAGAGATTGGATAGCAAATGTTCAAGATACCCATTATTTAATTGGTTCAGTCATGGGACCGCATCCATTCCCTACAATGGTAAGGGATTTCCAAAGCGTAATAGG
>DATEOO010000223.1:0-2378 GCA_035274085.1 Candidatus Nitrosocosmicus sp. | reverse complement strand
ATCCTTTAACAAATGATTTTTATATATAATAAGTCATAGAACCTCTCAAAAACTGGATTCACAATTAATCCTTCGCCGTATACGGGTCTATTTTCTTTTACCTAACCAAATACAAGATTTTATTTGGTTCATCAAATATCTTATTAAATAGGTATCCTAAGAATTACTGTATTGTCAGTCATGTCTGCTTCTACATTTTTTAAATTAAACTGTCTAAATACTAGTTGCATTTGTGTTTTGAAGTAGAGTGAAAATTTTCGTCCCAGATCAAATTGGATTACATATATCTCCATGCCGTTGGATATATCGTATCTAAAGTTATACCCTGATGAGTCAAGCCAGGAACGAAGTGCGCTCATAAATGAGAGGTAAGTATTAGATGCCCTAAGCATATTGGCTATATCTATTAAGTGATGGTTACAAAACTCTTCTGTTATTTGTATTACCTGTTCATCGGTAAGGGGACTCATAGATTTGGCTAGTAGAACTTTCGAGAAATAAGCTAAACCAGCTTTTTTAGCAGGTTTATGCCATTGTATATATGATTTTATTATTTGATTTACCAAAGTATTAACACTTTCCATTTTTTGATCTGCTTCAGATCTTAGTTCATCTAAAATTGGTTTTTCAATTCTAAAAGTCATACTCTCACTCTGTATATTCTCTTTTACATCTTTTTTGACTTTGGGCATCCTTAATTATTATGATAACAGCACTTGCACTTAAATAATTGCATAAAAGTTATTTCAATTATTTTGAGTTATTTATTACAAAATATTCACAATAATTAAATATGTGCTCAATATTTTAGTAATCAAATGCCTGTTATGGATTACAAAAACAGTCAACATCTAAAACCCCTATATAAGGTGATACTTGGTGCAAGAATTATCAAAAATTAATCTGGTTGAACAACAATCTAAATATGAATTTGAAAATAAAATCGGAAAAATGATTGGTCTAGAAAATGCTGCAATAAAGACATTGAAAACAATTGCAGCCCTCAATAGAAATGACCTAAAAGCAAATGTGAAGAAAAATATTGATGGAAAAGTCAATTCAAAATTAAATAAAATAAAGACCAAAAAACTTTCGAAGGTATTTGATAATATTGAGAGTTGTGAAATTAACCAATGCAGGGTGGAGGAAATAGCTATGGAGACCGAAAAGAGAGCTCTTGCAACTCTACGATATTACCTGTTGGATACAGATATTAAAGAGCAGGATTGTGATGCTTATAAATCATCAAAATTCCTCTGTTTATCTCAAGAAGGGAACACTATAGAACATACCTGCTGCTATTTTTATTGATTGATCTGCAATTACCAATCTAAGAGAAATTTTGTTGCTATCTGCTCAAAAAATTTCATTTTTAATCTACACCGTTTAAAGTTATCATCAAGATCTAATATCCAATAATTCAAAATGAATCAAATAAATTAATCATTTGATTCCAGTGGATCCCAACATATTTGATGCAAGGGAGTCGATTCCTTAACTAGTTTAATGTACCTTGCATCCATAAAGTCTAAAAAGAAACTAGCTTATACCCAAAATAATTGAGCTATTTATACTTTTGAAAAGGTTTAAAAATAGATATGTGAACAGAACATTGATTGCTTGAAAATGTCATTTATTGTCACTACAAGTATTATTAGCAAAAAAACATATGTAATGACATTTGTTGTTTGGACGGTAGTGATTATCGATGTTATATTTGGGACTTTTTTTGACACTTTAGGTAAGCCTCTGACATCTTCTTTTGGTGTAATATTATTTGTAATAATGACTGTAGTTGTATTTTTTGCAAGTCTGTACGCCATTAGAGATTTTATGGTTGCGCTGCGTAAGAACTTTGAAACCCCTTCGTTTTTTAATAGACTGTACAGGGCAACACCTATTTTTCTTTATGCAATTTTAGTCTTATTTGCAATCATGATAATTGAAATGGTGACGCTTTCACAGTACAGTACTTACCTTATGATACTTATTCTGCTAATAAGTGCAGTATCCATCTTGTTCTTTGGTTTTCGTGCCTACAAATTCCTATCATGGTTTAATTCAAGTATCAACAAGCGACGCAATATCATGATATTAGCGTTTACCGTATCATCTATACTGCTTTGCATCAGCACAACAGTTGCTATCGGACTTGATATAAAGGAATTAGTTGTCTCGAGACCAACCACAATAGACGCAGATTTTCCTGCTAGCAATTCTATGGCAAGCAGACATTTGTCTGATGTAGAACTTGTTATTCATCTCTATGGTTTTCTTGTTCCTCAAGTTACTGCTATTGCTATAGCAGAAACAGTTGCCGTTGCATTTTTCCTTCGTTATTTCAAGGATAAAATAGGAAGAGTAACATTTTGGATGCT
>DATEOO010000222.1:0-9400 GCA_035274085.1 Candidatus Nitrosocosmicus sp. | reverse complement strand
CAATTCGTGTTGAATAAGATGGTATCATTTTTCATAATATTGTAGTCTATTAAATCACTTACTTCGATCTTTTCGTCATCTTCTTTTTCAATTTTTAATACCTTAATATTTTCGTTAATTATCAGCCTGTTAAGAGGAATTTTTTCTACAGTAATGCCATACTTTTGAAAGTGATATGGGGCATCTATATGCGTACCAACGTGAGTACTAGAAAATAATACTTCTGAAGCATATTTGTGATTGTCGAAATTTGACCACTGCAAAATGTTTACTTTTGGTGAATCTGGAAAAACTTGAATAGATTCGTCAATTTCTAGTGTCAGATCAATTATCTGCAATAGTTCTCACAAGAGGTTTTCAATGGTCCTATTTAGCATTATTCATAATTTCTAAAATGAATCTGGGTTTTTTCTTAAAAATTGGCTCAAGTATCATTTTCGTACATTAAATCTCTTAATTGGTGAATATCTTTAAAAACAATACTACGTAACCTTTTAATTAATTCATGTTTTATTTTTTCTGTTGATAAGACTTGTGTATAACATTAAACTGTTGTTTTATTCTTTCGTAATTATTTTGATATTGTTATTTTCAAATTATTCTTCCGTTTATTTTTCTTATGGAGCTTACTCTAAAGCTCAGCCCTCTCCAGATGGACCTACAATTAACGATGATAATCTAACAGTTGAAAAAGTTACTTCCGATTTGACATTTCCAACTAGCATGACTTTTGTGGGAAATAATGATATCCTGGTTACTGAAAAAAATACCGGAAGAGTTATGAGAGTACTGGATGGCCAGGTACAAGATAATCCAATACTTGATCTATCAGTGGCCTCAAAAATCGAACGCGGATTATTAGGAATTACTACTTCAAAACACTTGGATGGAAAAATTTTTGTTTTCTTGTCCTACACTGAATCTGGAAATGATGAGGATGGTAGTGATGTTTCCAATAATATAGACCCATTAGGAAATAGACTTTATCGTTATCAATATGTGGATGGTAAATTATTAGATCCAGTCCTCTTGCTGGATTTGACTGCAATTCCAAATAATCTTAACCGAACTGATCACAATGGAGGTAAAGTAGCAATTGGGCCGGATAATAACGTCTATATGATAATGGGAGAAGTTGGAGGTCATAGAACCCAGGCACAAAATATAGAAAATGGTCCAGCACCTAATGGCTTAGGCGGCGTTCTCAGAATCACTCAAGACGGTGGGTTAGTCGATGATGAACCAATGTTTGGAGCTGACTTGCCCTTAGGTGTATATTATGCAATGGGTATTAGAAATAGCTTCGGTATCGACTTTGATCCTCTGACCGGTAATTTATGGGATACTGAGAATGGTCCTACAGCAGGCGATGAAATTAATCTGGTTTTTCCTGGCTTTAATAGTGGCTGGTCTTTAATTCAGGGATTCTCTAACGATGATTTGTTGGGTAATGGAGCAACTCCTAGTGATCTCGTTATTTTTAGAAGCGGAAAATATGCAGAACCAAAATTTGCGTGGCATATCCCTATAGGTCCAACTGCACTAAAATTTTTGAATTCAGATAAATTGGGTAAAGAATATGAAAATGATATGTTTGTAGGTGACATTAATAATGGTAATCTATATAGATTTACTTTAAATGACGCGCGAGATGGTATTATAGTAAATAACACGAATGTGGGCGGTGAAGCCGCATTAGCTGATAAAAAAGTAGATACTCCCGTTGAAAGTATCCCTATTACGTTTGGACAAGGCTTTGGTGGAATTACCGATATTCAGGTAGGACCTGATGGTTACATGTATGTCTTGAGCTATACAGGAGATTTGTACAAAATATTGCCCACCTCACAAAGCACCATTCCAAAAGCTCAATCTCAATCTCAATTATCACAACCTACTGCTGTACCTGAAGGTTCTATTCTGGTAACAATTAATGGTATAAGTGGTGACAACTCATACTCGCCAAACCCAATTACTATAAACTCTGGTGAAACAATTACATGGTATAATGCAGATACCATATCGCATACTGCTACTTCCGGATCCGACAGCGATCCTGATGAGGGTCAATTATTTGATTCAGACGCTATACTTTCAAAACAAGCATTCACCTTAAAATTTGATAATAAAGGTACATTTGATTATTACTGTGTTTACCATCCATCTATGGTTGGTGAGATTATAGTAAAATAGCGAAAACCTTGCTAAGCACTTTTGTTCGTATTAATTTATCTATTGTGGTATTAGATTTTCTGTATTGCTAGAACTTGGAAACAACTTTGCCTTTTACATGGTAACAAAAACTAACTCAGTTTAGATATGATCACGATGTTAGATCATATGTAGCATAACATTGTTCTTTCAAAGTATCTATATATCCCACTAATTATGAACATCTTTTTAAAAAGGAGTATATAGTGTGCAATTTGAAAAAATTAAGATAAAATTTTTGTAAATTAAACTTAATAATATAACACAGTTTAAATATTAGGTTACCCTAACAATTAGGGTAGCCTAAATGATGTTATCTGAACAACGATATTTATTGAATCAAGAAGATAAAAATGCTTCAATTTTATTGAAGGAATTGTTTGATGGATTTTCCTACAAGATTGTAATGTCTGCCATCGAAGATTCCAAAACCGTTTTTGAAATTTGCAAGGAAAATGATTTACCTATTAGTTCGACATATAAAAAAATAAAAAAACTCAAGGATCTTGAACTTTTATTTATAGATAGAATTGTGATAAATGAAAAAGGAAAAAAGGTTGTCTTTTACAAAAGTAAAATCCAGTCTGTAGAATTGATATTAAACAAGAAACAAGTTCTTTTACAATTTAAGAAAAATGAACGAAACTTGCCTTATTCCATCTCACAATAAATCTGTTGACATTCAATTGAAAATGAATGAATCTACCTTTAACTTTTTTACTTCAATTACTTTTGAATCAATAAAGTTAAAAAATATAACGTATAATCATATACATTGACTGTTTATTCAAAAAATTCTGGACTACCAGAGCAATTGTATGTAGGCACCGCAGAAGCCGAGCATGTCGAAATGTATTTGAAGGCAATGTGGTCCATTTCAGAGAGTGGTCAAGAGTTAAAGGTTAGCTCTATAGCCAAAATTTTAAATGTTACACAACCATCAGTGGTTCAAATGCTTCATAAGTTAAATGATTCTCTTTTAATCGATTATAAAAAGGGTTCCATAGTGACGCTTACAAAAGAGGGCGAGAACATCGGGAAAAAAATGATACGAAACACTCGACTATTAGAAGTACTTATGAAGGATGCCTTAAAAATCGATATAGATGAAGAAATGGTTTGTGGCATTGAACATCATATGAAAGAAATTTTTACCGATGCACTATGTACCCTGTTAAAACATCCCAAGATCTGTCCACATGGATATCATATTCCTGAGGGAAATTGTTGTATTGAAAAATAATTATATTTCAAACATTTTTACCTCATATTAGATACTGTTAATTATGCTTTATAGGCCAATTGCGGTTTTTGATTCAGGATTGGGTTCACTATCTGTTGTGAGAGAATTGAGAAAGATTATTCCCTCTGAGAACATTTTGTATTTTGCAGATAAAAAGAATTTTCCATATGGAAATAAGACTAAGAGTGAATTAAAGTCAATAATACTAAAATCCATTAATTTTTTGGAGAAATATAAGCCAAAACTAATAGTAATGGCATCAAATACCCCATCTGTCCAAATTTATGACGAAATCAAGAACAATTTTTCAACAGCCATCATTTCAACAAAACTACCACTTGATAAGACAATAAACCTGAGTAGGAAAAAACACATAGCAATAATGGCATCAAAAGGTACACTTGATAGCAAAGAGTTCAATTACTTGATAAAAAAAGAAATACCTCAGCAGATTTTTGTAGACAAGGTTGATTCCTCAGAGATTATTAACCTAGTTGAAAGTGGATCATTTTTATTTGATCAGAAATTTACCTATGATAAAATCCGAGAAATAATTGAATCAAATATTGATAACACAATTGATGTTATTGCATTGGGTAGCACTCATTTGCCATTTGTTAAAAATTATATTGAAGATATTTTGCCATCTATGAAGTTCATCAATTCTTCCGCTGAAGTTGCAAAAGATGTAAAGAATTATCTCAAATTTACCGGAGATTTAGATAAGAACAAGAATAGCAAAGGCAAGCTTGAAATTCTTGTTTCTGCGGATAAGAAAAACTTTCAATCAATTCTTAGATATATGGGAATCAAAGAAATAATATTTGATGTATCGCTACAAATGTAACATTTCGATATGGTAGCATTTAAATTACTTGGAATGCATGAAACAAACGTTTTTCTGGTTTTTATGGAAACGAGTGAGCAAAAGGTATGAAAAAAATTAGGATCGGAGTAGATGTAGGGGGCACCTTTACCAAAGCCGTAGCTATTGACGTAATTGAAAAAAAAATACTAGGAAAAAAATCTGTTTCAACAACACATTCTATAGCAGGGGGTGTTTCTGTAGGCATTGTTAACGCCTTATCCACATTAATTGAGATGTGCAACATAGACCATCAAGAAATTGAGTTAATTTCTCATAGTACTACCCAAGCTGTCAATGCCTTTCTTGAAGGAGACGTATCAAAAGTTGGCATTATTGGAATGGGGGTAGGAATGGAAAAAACAAATGTCGTGAAAAGAACTCATATTAAAGATATATCACTAAATTCCAATAAATTTCTAAGAACTTGTTATACCTTTTTGGATACCTCTAAATACTTAGAGGAGCTTGGGATCGAAAAATCCATAGAGAATTTGGTTTCAGAGGGGGCTCAATCCATAGTTGTAAGTGAAGCTTTCGGGGTTGATGATCCAAGTAATGAATTATTTGTAATGAAGCATTCTAAACTTCCTTGTACTGCCGGTCATGAATTAACTGGAATTTATGGATTAGAGATCAGAACTTTGACAGCAACAATTAATGCTAGCATTCTTCCAAAAGCCACAAGTACTGCAAATTATGTTAGATCTGCAGTCAATAACTTAGGCATAGATGTACCCGTAATGATAATGAAAGGAGATGGGGGTGTAACCACATTGGATTCTTTTTTACACAAGCCCATAGTAACAGTGCTATCAGGTCCAGCTGCAAGTGTTGTAGGAGCTTTACTCTTCTTGCAGGTTTTGGAAGGTATATTTATTGAAGTTGGTGGTACTTCGACTAACATTAGTATAATTAAGGATGGAAAGCCTGAAATGCGTTATGTGAACATAATGGAACATCCAACTTGTATAAGATCGCTTGATGTAAGAATTTGTGGTGTTGCTGGTGGATCTTTATTGAGACTTTCATCAAAGAGAAGGATTATCGATGTTGGTCCTCGATCCTCACACATCGCAGGATTAGAGTATTCTTGTTTTGCCAATCCTGATGAATTGATAAAAGGTGAAATTGTACCTATTAGTCCATTGAATAATGATACAAATGACTATATTAGTATCAAAGTTCCTGGAGGAAAATTATACGGAATCACCAATACATGTGCCGCAAATGCATTAGGGCTAATCCCAAAAAATGATAATGCATATGGAAATGCGGATTCAGCTAGGATTGCCTTTACGAAGTTGGCTACCTATATGGGAATGTCGCCTGAGCAAATTGCTAGACAAGTTTTAGATATTTCTGTTTCAAAGATATCAGATTATATAATTCCAATGGTAAAAGAATACAAATTATCTAAGAATAGGATAGTGATTATAGGGGGGGGAGGCGGTGCTTCCGTTTTGGTACCACTTGTTGCTAAGAAACTCAGTTTTGAATACAAAAAAGCAGATTACGCTGATGTCATTTCATCTATAGGTGTGGCCACAGGAATGATTTATGAAGAAAAAGAGAAAACCATTAATAATCCTACTCCTGAAGATGTTACTCAATTAATAACGGAAATTAAAGATGTAGCTATTAGAAAAAATGCATCTCCTGATTCACTATCCGTTCAATCGGAATATATAAGCGATCGTTCGGTTTTGAGGGTCACTGTTATTGGTAATGTTACTCTAGACTTGAATAATGTCGGTTCTAGAGAGCTAAAACAAGAGGAAGTAGTAGAGATTGCAAAAACCTTGTTTCATGATAATGGAGATATTATTTTGGAATATAAGCTAGGAAATTATTATATTTTTACGAATACCTATCAGAAAAAGAAATTATTCTTTAAAACAAGAATGCAATCTATATTGATATTAGATAAATTTGGCAGAGTGCGCCTCTCATTAGAAAATGGCAAATTGATGCATGGCTTTTCAACCAAAATGTCTGCAGATCTCCCATCAATTATCTCCAAATTTTCCTCAAATTCTGATCTATCTCCAAATGTTCAATTGGTTGATGGGTTTCAACTACTGGATTTTTCTAGCCTAAATGCGAACGAACAAGTAATTCAAGCTATTAGAGAACAGTTGGATAAAATTGATTCTGAGGTTTTGTTAATTATTAAGCAATAATAGTTATTATGTTAATTGTACCTTCCTGAGTCTGGATGTTTCACGATCCTGCCTGATTCTTTATCATGTTTTTCCACATGTATTCTTGTGAACATTATTCTCAAATCGGATATGCACATCAGCTACATCAATCCAATTATGTATTGAAGAAATTAAAACATAGTTAATATAAGATATTATTTATGGTTCAACACTTTTAAGATTCTCATATCATTTCAATCATGTCATGAAAGATGTAGTCGTATTGCCGGGACCTTCTTCAATTGAATTGGGGAGTTCTATTGCTTCGTGTTTAAATGTTGATCCTGTTGAAGTCGAATTACGCACTTTTTCTGATGGTGAAAGTAAAATAAGAATTAATGCGAATTTACTTAATAAGAAATGCATTGTTGTACAATCTACATATCCCCCAGTAGATTCACATTTCTTACAGACATTGATGTTGTTGTCATATTGTAATAACTCTGGTGCATCAGAAGTTATTCCGGTTATTCCTTACATGGGTTATGCTAGACAGGATAGAGCATTTCTGGAAGGAGAATTTGTGACTATGTCAATGATAGCAAAACTGTTTGAATATTTTGGAACTCATTATCTACTAACCGTTGATATACACAGTACTAAGGCATTATCTTATTTCAATTATGACATTTTTAATATATCTTCTATGCCCTTACTAGCAAAATATGCTATTAACAATTTTAATTTAACGGAACCTATTATTGTGTCACCAGACCTTGGCGGAGTTCCTAGAGCAAAAGAGTTTGCTGGAATTATGAATGCTTCTTTCCTAGGGTTAAGAAAAAATAGAGATAGATTCACTGGAAATATTACCATGGATGAAAAACTAGATATTAAAATTACAAATCGAGATATTGTGATTCTTGATGACATGGTATCTAGCGGAGGAACAATACTAAAGGCCGTGGATATATTGAGAAATAATGGTTGCGGCAAAGTCTTTGTTATGTGCGTTCATGCTCTGTCAGATGAAAAATCCATAAATTTGTTAAAGAGTTCTGGGATAAATGAGATGGTTTCTACCAATAGTATCCCAAGATCCTGTTCAAAGATTGATTTGAGTAGTGAGATTGCAAAAACCTTGTCTTCTATTATGTCTCTTGGTTGAACATTATATGGTAAATCTTGAAGTTATCTTTCTCGGAACATCTGCAGCGATGCCTGCAGAAGATAGGTCACTTTCTTCTCTTGTAGTAAATAGAAATGGGACTTTGTTGATCTTTGATGCAGGTGAGGGGATGCAATATAATTTTATTCGTACTGGATTGGGGTTTAATAAGAAAACTATGATATTTATTACACATATGCACTCTGATCATATTTTAGGCATATTGGGTTTTCTACAAACACTTTCACTGCAAGGTAGGAGTACAGCAGTTGATATTTTCGGTCCAGAGCTACTGCATGATTTCTTAGTTGAGAACATGAAATTACTTCCGATTAATTTATCTTTTCGACTAGACATTCATGTAATTCCTAATTCTCAAGGAACCGCTATAGAAGAGAAGGATTATAAGATATTATACTGTAAATCCGAACATGGTCCTAATGTTTGTTCATATGCATATTGTTTGCTTGAAAATGATAGACCCGGAAAATTCAACGTAGGACTTGCAAAAGAATTAGGTATTCCTGAAGGGGAATTATATGGTACACTTCAAAAAGGTGTAGACATTATCTATGATAATAAATTATTTTATTCTCGTGATATTGTTGGTCCTACAAGACCTGGTAGGAAAATTGGTATTTCTGGAGATACACGGCCATCTGATAGTCTGTGCGATTTTTTTAGAGATTGTGATTTACTAATCTTTGAATCAACATTCGCATCCAATGAACTTACAAAGGCATTGGAATCCTATCATTCTACTGCTATCGAAACTGCAACCCTAGCTAAAATGGCTTCCGTACATAGATTATGTCTGACCCATTTTAGTAGTAGATATAAAGATCTGAATATCTTATTAGATGAAGCTAAATCCGTATTCTCTCATACCGAATTGGCATTTGACCTGAAAATAATACCGGTTCGTTATCTAACATAGCATCAAAATGCTGTGCATTAACTAATCTTTTCTATAAAGTTCTTTAATACTTCCTTCTTATCATTAGATAACACCATACAGGCATCTACTAGTTCCTTTTCAATTGTTATTTGATTAGATATTACCTTCTTGAGATTTTCAATGTCAAGCCTATCTAGTCTTTCTATTTCTCCACGATTATACGCCACAATGTACTCGTTTATTATTTTCAAAATAAAGGTCGGGGCATACCGTGATAGTAATAAAATTCCGTCATTTATTATACTATTATTTTCATTAATGCTTGTATTATTCGCATTTGAATTTAAAAGGTAAAGCTCAAGCAGCTTCATTCGCAATCTAATGTCGCCTGTTTCTTCAATGGTTGATGCAATTATAAGGCCTGTATTAGTAAGCTCATAGTACGGTATTCCCTCCATTTGAAGGGCTTTTGGACCCCTTTTAATTGGTAATCTGCCACCCTCTTTTACCACGTTTGCAGGTATCAATACCTCGTCAAGATCTTTAAAGATAGCCGAGTAAATATTCTGCCAAGCTACACCATATTTCTTGGCTAAAATGTGAGCTATTGACGTTCTAGTTTTTCCACCCGGATCTTTTTCCAATGCGATATGTGCTATTATTCCTCTTTGTCTTTTTGATTCTCTAGTTGATTTTGCTTGATGAGTTTTAAAAGTGTCAAAAATTGCTATATGGCTACCTCTCTTCAAAACTCGAATACTTTTTATCTATTAGTATATTTATATATATTTTATTTTTGTTATTTTTATGTTATATTCAATATATAATTAAAAAAAATTACTTTAAAAAAAATATTATTTTTTAATTTGAC
>DATEOO010000221.1:0-5026 GCA_035274085.1 Candidatus Nitrosocosmicus sp. | reverse complement strand
TCATACCCATAACACGTATAGTTTCATCCTTTGTAATGGAAAAATTTTTTATAGTTTCCCAATTGTCTTCTATCACTTGGCCGACTTTAGGGGAAACATATTCATGCCATTTCAAATCATTGCTTCGTGATTCTTCATTCTTGTTTAGATTTTCTGTGGATAAAACCGATTCATATAAAAGATTTTTTACATTAGTCGATGAGATAACTTGTCTATTAGCTTTAACTGGATTAAAACCAAATAGGGATAATAGAACCCGTTCGGCTCTATCTCCAGTATAAGTTATAAAAGAATTTTCTTGGATATTAAAAATGATATTATTTTTTAATCTCTTAAATGCCGGGGATACAAATGGTGGAAAGTATTGTATGTATGGAGAAAGAAAAGCATAATCCCCAAGAACATGAATATTTTCGTGATAATTAAAGGATTCCAATATCATTTGTTTTCTAATTTCATAGGAAAATGGAAAACTTCGTGTATTTACTTCTATCCCCTCTTTCAAAAATCTTACCGGATAAATATAAACACTATAACTCTGTAAAAGATTCCGAATAATTGACTCATGTGAAACAGTCAAAGGGTTAATATGTGCTAATAATATCGCTGCAATTTTTTTTTCCATAGCACAAAGGGATAAAAATTAAACTAAAGGTATTTAAGAATTTCTTTTTATCTGAATCTCTATTGTCGAAACATTTCTTGTTCTGCCATCCTCAGCTTGAACGGTTTCAGATCCTATAAGGATATCACCAACAGCATAGCCAGCATTTTCCATTCTCTTTAGTATTATCTGTGATACATCCACAGCTCTGCCAATGCTTAAACCACGGGCTTTAATAGTTACAGAAGGTTGATTTGCCAATTGAATAAGTGTTGAAGTTACATAAGCCATCAATGGTTTTTTACCGATGTATATTGCATCTCTTGTAGGGCTATTTTCTTTGTTTTGTTGATTAGGTTGTGAGTGTACTTCTGACATCAATATAAGTAATTTGAGAGGATAATTTAAATCTAAGATTTTTTAGTAATAGAGAATTACCTCTTATTAAAACGTTATGGAGAATTGTCAATAAATTCTTTAACTCTCAAACTAAGTTTATCATTAGCAAGATTCAATTTATTAGACCGCTCCCTAAGAATTTCCTCATATTCATTCATTTTTGTAGTCATGTATGAAATCATCTCTTTTTGTTCATTTTCATTAGGAGAACCTTTGGTAACACGATATTCTATTGAATTTTCCGGAGTCAAACTTTGGATTATGCTTTGAATCCTTTCTAGAGTTAGGTCAGGATTTGAATATTCAATCAATGCTAATGCTTTAGATACGTCATTCAGTTTCAATAGATTTAGAGGGATATTTCCATTCTTTACCGCATAATCTACTAAAGCACCGATTAATTTATGAGATTCTCTAAAAGGTATCCCTCCTTGTTTGATAAGTTGTTCTGCAATGTCTAGTGATATGGCGTAGCTTTTAGATGAATCTGCATACATTTTGTTTTTATCTACACTCATTGTAGATATAACACCGACCATAATAGACAGAGATTCTTCAAGTATTGAAGTAATTTTCCATAATAAAGGTTTTATCTCCTGTAAATCTCTGCTGTATCCTGAAGGCAGTCCTTTCATAATTGTAGAAATTGCTACCAAGGTTCCTTGTACAACTCCAGTCTTTCCACGAATAAGCTCCAGAGGATCAGGATTCTTTTTTTGCGGCATTACAGATGAGGATGAGCTAAATCGATCATCCAAAGAAACAAAACCAAATTCAGATGTAGACCAAACAATAAAATCCTCTGCTATCTTACATAGGTTTAACATACAAGTAAGAGAAGCAGAAGCAAATTCTATCAAGGAATCTCGTGAACTGGTCGCATCTATACTATTATAGACAATATCTGAAAAACCTAACATCGATGACACTTTTTCACGATCGATATTCATACTGCTTCCTCCAATAGCACAAGCCCCCAGTGGAGAACAATTAATCCTTTCATATGATTCTGAATATCTTTCGAAATCTCGGGTTAAAGAAAAGCAATATGACAATAAATAATGAGAAAAAACACCCAATTGAGCCTGCTGCATGTGAGTGTACATAGGCATTATGGAATTAACATTCTTGTTTGCTTGTAACAATAATGATTTTATTAGTAATATTATATTAGCACTAATTCGATTTAGATCATCCCGAAGTTTCATTCTAATGTCTAATATTACTTGGTCATTTCTCGATCTAGCAGTATGCATTTTCCCACCCGATTTGATATCGGTGATCCTTATAATAGCAGATTCTATCAATTCATGGATGTCTTCAGAAGCGCTATCACCATATCTGTTTAATGAATCGGAATTGGTCAATAAGTGATCCATACCTTTTAAAATAGCAACTAGTTCTTTTTTAGTCAGGATACCAACTTCATATAACATTATTACATGAGCCTGACTTCCCAAAATATCGTAATAAAATAAGTCAGCATCTTCGGCTATTGAAGACAAAAATGATAGAGCTTTATTATCCAAATTTCCACTGGGCCTGGACCTATACATTTAAAAATTTTAATTTAAACAGATATTTTAACATAATAAAATGGTTATACGAAAAATATTGGAATTTAGTAAATAATTAATAAATAGGCAAGATGACAATATATGTTAATCATGTCTCAAGATTTACAACTAACTAGACGTCTAATATTTGATGAACTTACAAAAATAGTTGACCCTGAAATAGGAGTTTCAATAATGGAGTTAGAATTAATAGACAAGGTAGACATCGATAAAGGAAAAGTTGATGTTGATTTGCATCTCACTAGTCCATTCTGTCCAGCAGTATTTGGATTCAAGATAGCACAAGATGTAAGAGACAATATTTTTAAAGTTGAAGGCATCAAAGATGTAAAAGTAAATGTAAGCAATCACTTCATGGCAGAAGCGATAAATAAGCAGGTAAATGAAAGTAAAAAACCTTCAGAAAAACCAGATGAGAAAAAAGAGTGAAAATAGCTTGTTAATAGGTAGATAACGAATTTCTTACTATTCCTCTTTTGATCTTAGTGTCGCAATTTTTTTATCATTTTTTGTAATTCCGATTAAATGGCCCTTAAGAAGCTGAATTCCTAAGGCTGGGTCAACCCCTTTAGGACATACATTACTGCAAGAACCCGCAAAATGGCACCTCCAAATTCCGTGTCTATCATCAATTATGTTAAGTCTAGTTGACTCGCCAGAATCTCTATTATCGGCCATATATCGATAGGTCTGAGACAAAGCCTGAGGTCCTGGAAACTTTGTATCCGTTGCTACTGTAGGACATGCAGAATAACACAAACCACATTTAATACAATACGAGAATTGCAAGTACTTATCTACATCTTCTGGAGTCTGTTTAAATTCAACCAAATCATCTTTATTTACAACTTCAATGGGCACCTTTTCATTATGTATATACGGTTCGATCTTTTTGTGATGAGCGAAGAATTCTGTAAAATCAGTGACTAAATCTCTTATCCTAGGGAAACTAGGCAGTGGATCACAAACTATTGTTTGGTCATTTAACTCGGATATTTTTGTATAACATGCTAATCTGGGCTTGCCATTAATTTTCATGCCACATGACCCGCAAGAAGCCATTCTGCATGAATATCTAATTCCTAAGCTGCTGTCAGAATAAGATTTGGCATCTAACAGTGCATCCAAAACAGTAGTCCATCGTTTAACAGATACTTCAAATTCGTCATAATGTGGAGACTCTTCTTTGTTATAATTAGTTCTATATATCTTTAACTTTATTTTGTTAGTATCTTCACTCATTTCTATCCACACATGTTTTGTATTTCAGATTCAAGTTTAACAATCAGAATTGGTGTAAAAGATGACCAGCGTATTAAATTTTCTTGATGCATATTATAATTGACTTCCAATAATAATTGTTCTTGTACCATAAGCTATAACACCAATCATTGCGGCCAGCACCAATATAGTTATTGTGGACTCCCACCATTGATTTTGTTTAAGTTCTATCAAGATAATTCTCAAGCCATTAAATCCATGAATGGAGATAAAAACAAGGATTAATTCCAACAGTATCACATAGTACATATTATGATAATTAGCCACTACGTTATGAAATTCTAAACTTTGGCCAAATGGCATAATAAGTCTAAATAAAATATGGATTGCTACAAAGAATACGGCACATATCCCAGTCAAATAATGAATTTTCATTATTTGACTTTCGCGCAATTTTAATAACGGCATTCTAGATTCTAAGCTCCATAAAATAATTCAAGCTACTATAGGTGTTTGTCATCTCCAACCTTAGCTCACATCTCCAAACATAACCATACCACCATACAACATAGCAATAGCAGCTAATAATATAGCAACCCATATGCCAGATTTTTGCTTATAATTCAAAGAAGTTGCATTATATGGATAATCCGGTCGTCCTGGTCTACCTATGCCTATTCCAGACTCGGTAAAAATAAGGCGTAATCCGTTAACTGTATGAAAAGTACTTGCACCTATAACCAATAATAGAAATATGTGGCCTCCAGTTGTCTGAGTCAACTCTAACATACTATTCCAAGCATTAATTCCATTTACTAATGAGCTAGTTTCATATATATGTCCTATAAAGTAGATCAATAAACCTACTCCGGTTAAACGTTGTAACCAATAAGATACTCTTTCCCAACCATATCTAGTAGGGTTCAACCAGCCCATCAATCCTTCACGTCCAGATTTGAGATTAATATCGCCACCTGTACCAGGATTATTCTCACTATTAGATTTTATACCCATTTAATATTTTCTCTCCACTGGTGCATACCGAGTAAATACGACCGGATGCCACCCCATTCTAGGTTCCCCGTCACTATTATAATACGCAAGAGTATGTTTTAAAAAGTTATTATCATCGCGGGTGGGATAATCTATTCGTGCATGAGCTCCTCGAGATTCACGTCTATTTATTGCACCCATCAATACTATTTCAGCAACTCGCATCATGGAA
>DATEOO010000220.1:0-3713 GCA_035274085.1 Candidatus Nitrosocosmicus sp. | reverse complement strand
AATATAACATATATTGTGAGAGCTTGGATAGAAATTCTGAAAAAGTAAATCTATCATTCACGAAAGTCTATTTTGTTAATATATGATTAAAGATATTAGGGTGCAAATTTAGCTAGCCTGCTGGTTGAAAAAGATATTCCTATTCCATTAGTGATATTTTTAGAATGACAGCATGTTAATATGGAAACATGAATTTCATTCGTAACACGTCTTTTTTATATCTTTAAAATATGGCTATGACTATACTTTTGATCCCTTGCACACTTTTATATTTTCAACTTATAACTTTCTTCATGAATTATTCAAATGCATCAAAAATAGGTGAAGAGAAATCAAGCCGCATACAAAAAATTACTCCTTTTCTTTGGTTCGATAATCAAGCTGAACAAGCAGCAAATTACTATGTCTCTGTTTTTAAAAACTCAAAAATGGGCCGAGTTACCCGATATGGGAAAGAAGGATATGAAATTCACGGAATGGATGAAGGTTCTGTAATGACAGTAGATTTTGATATAGAAAATCAAAAATTTATCGCTCTCAATGGTGGTCCAGTGTTCAAATTCAATGAAGCTATTTCATTTCAAGTTTTATGTGACTCTCAAAAAGAACTGGACTATTATTGGGAGAAACTGTCGGAGGGCGGCGACAAGAATGCACAGCAATGTGGTTGGCTCAAGGACAAATATGGTGTTTCTTGGCAAATTGTACCCCGGGTTCTGTATAACTTGATACTAGACAAAGATCAACTAAAATCTCAAAGGGTGATGAAAGCAATGCTACAAATGAAAAAGCTCGATATACAAACTTTAATTCAAGCTTATGAGAAAACATAAGATCAATTTTGACTCTTAAAAAATCTTAGAATTCGATTTCCTTTTTTAATATCCATATAGAATAATTGAAGCTAGTTGTCACTATAAATTTTGTAATCAGAATAACTGACGTGCCTCATCGATAACCTTTGGAATTTTATCTTTCTTTACCCTTTTTTATTGATGACATTAATTTATGGTAGGTTGCCAACTTATTGTAATGAACTTAACTGTTAAAAGCTATTAGTAGTTGATCAAGGAAAATACACAAGGTCAAGCTATAACCATCATTGTATCCGATAACAATCCAATTGCAAGGTTGTCGATATCTTGATTCAATATGCGATTGTCAATCTAGCTTGTTTTGTCACGAATACAAAAACAAAATAGTGGTGTAGTAAAAGATGCTAATATTTAATGTTTGATGTATAATAGTTGGTATGAGCACTGAAAATAACATTGACTTTTCCGATGTAATTAAGAAAGAAGCAAGAGGAATTAATGATGCTGACCTTGGAGAAGTACAAGAAGTAAGACAGGATAACGTAATTACAAAAGCCGGTGTTGTTGACAAAGAGGTATATTCATTCCCAAAGAATCTAGTAGAAAGATATGATGGACATAACTTATGGTTTAAAGTAACAAAGGAAGAGGCTGAAAGTCTCTATAAGGTAAAAGATTAGTTTAATACCATATATGGGGAACTTTTTTTCGATAATTCTATTTAAAAAAGCAGGAAATACTTAAATTATACAATTCAAAGTGGTAACGAATAATAGTAACTACATAAGATGACTTATCAAAAGGAATGTGTCGATCAAATTCCATTATGGTAATAATGATATAAGTAGAAAAATTCGCTTTATTTATTAATTAATGTAAAGTCAAACAATCCTATCCCTAATATACTACTAGCTAAACCTCTATTATATTCTCTCATATTGCACAATAAGTCTTGATTAATGATAAAGTTATAGAATCGCTCCTTGTCAGGTTAAATTTATTGTTTCATTGTTTTTCAGGGATATCAGCAAATCATAGATCAAATGGGTATCTGTTCGACCCTTTCTTTTAAGGCTTTGTTCATTTTAGTAAAACTTTGATACATGTCTTTGTCCAAACTATTTCCGACGATACTTACAAGAATCCCTGTAAAGATCTCTCTATGTACAAAGTGTACGTGATCTGTTTCAAATGAGTCAATTGTAAAAACGCGTTCTCCGTTGAAAAATCCCGGTAGAAATGATTTTCCATACCACCGAAGCTCACGATTAGATTCCGCCTTAGTTACTGTTGGTTGATAAGTTCTATTCTTTCCACCTGATGTATGAAGATATATTTTGAGCTTTGAGCCAACTGTCGGTGTTCCATCTATTCGATGAATAAAAGGGTTCCATTGTGAATAGTTTCTAAAATCTGTTAGTATTTCCCATGTCTTACTAGCAGATGCGTTAATATCAATCTCTGTAAGAATTTCTTTCAACTCACATCTTATTGATAAAAGTAGCCGTTTATACTTTCTTGATAATGTTCCGGTTCCGGTATAAATTAGTTGTTTGATTCAACTGTTGGCCTTTCCAAAACGAAGCTAGAGATGATAGATAGATGACAATTTTTGAGTATTGCCTTGCAATTTATTTTTTTTAGAGATATTACGACAGCAAAACTAAATTTGTCAATACAATATACTATAAATAATCAAAATAAGATATATCGTGATACTAAAGTATTTGCATACTGCATTTCAAAATTTTTATCTTTTCTTCAAATAAACTCTGATGTATTCTGTTATCGTCACTGCCAAGAATCGCTTAAAATACCTATAGAGAAAATAATTGTGGGAGATTACTCTGATACAATTGTGATTTTGATTGTGATTGTAATTAGGATTTGATTTAAAGCATTGATAAAAAATAGAATGTCTGTCTGCCGAGTTCAATTTCATGGATTTGTTATTTAAGGAAGCCCTAATTTAATCCGGGAGCATTTAAACCATTTTTTATTAGTCGTGGAAGATTATTAAAGAATTTCTATTCTATGCTAAATATGGCTTCAAATACTTAGTCAGAAAATGAACTGAGGCCACCAACTGGTCCTATAAACTCTGGATTTTCATTACCAAAAAAGCAAGATAAAAATTTTTATTCTAATCTGGTGAGACCATTATTAACTGATTCATGCTAAGCTGATATTATTAGACAAGAAAAGTGATAAAAGAATAAATTTAATAATTTTCACGTATGTGGTTCAGACAATATTGGTAAAGAAAAATAAAACCAAACCAGTTAAGAAATGATACTTGCTCGAGATATGATTTTTCGGATATAATTGTGAATCTGAAAAAGTTTCCTACTATAGAGACCAAGAAATGAGGTTATTGTCTATGGCAATAAACCCCTAATCCTCATTTCTATTGGACTATACGGATGCAGTTAACACCTTGGCCGTATAGATAGAATCCTTCTAACTTAGTATAAATAGGATATTCAATAATGTTATAACAAAAAATAAATAAAATATTTATATACATACTGTATTATCTTTTATTTGGTTTTCATCAACCGAAAATTGGAAATTTTCAATCTAGCATTAATGACATCAATTAGTTTGAATGTTCAAACTGCAGTGCTTCTGCCCAAACAATTTGATTTTTGGTCATAAATCTATTTTCATTCGCTTTGGTATTTGTATCAGTATCTTAAATAATTGTTGATTATTTGACCTGAACATCAAATTGCTGGTTTATATCATATTCACCAATTCTTTGAACGGTTATTTTTATCTGCCAGTTGCCTTCTTGACTGATAAAACTCCCAGATTTGGAATAGTTTCCTGCTCCTACTTTGTCCATGGTTTCAGCAATTGGTCCCAAATTCTTTTCTGGGTTATTGAATTCCAAAA
>DATEOO010000219.1:0-2247 GCA_035274085.1 Candidatus Nitrosocosmicus sp. | reverse complement strand
TCTTTAAAAAGAATATCAGTCATATCAATTATCGATTCATAAATATCTGCATTATTATCCAAAAAGTCATTTATCCATTTTTTTGGATCTATCTTAAAATAATTATGTAGGCTGGGTGCATAGACGTCTAAATCTAGTATGGCAACCTTTTTCCCCATTTTTGCAAGTAATGCCGCGGTATTTGCAGCTATTGTTGTCTTACCAGTGCCTCCCTTATAGGAATGTATTGCTATACAGTGAGTCATACTTAACTAGCCAACTACATTACTTCAAAGTTCAATATTAAATCTTTTGAAAATTTGTTATTGATATAATATGTTATTGTTGATTTCATAACTGCCTATCATCTTTTGTGAATTATTGATTTATTGATTACTAACTTTCATGCTATTAAATGCAAATAACAAGATTTGATAAGCACTTAGCATGCGACAGGTTATAAAAAACGTATAGTATCTTTATATCGTATTCATAGATCAGTTTCCTCTATGTGGATCAGACGAAAAGACCATTTAATGGCGTATATATGATATATAAATAAATTATGATTATTGACTAAGAAAGGTAAATTGGAGGAAATTATCAGCAAAGCTCTCTATGCAGATGATGCCTCTTCGTATCTAGTAACATATAGAGATTACAAAGATTATAAACTAATTACTTTGTCAGACTTTATCTTAATTTCTGAAAATTTTCAAATAATCCCAGCTTCAAGGATAACAAAAATTGAACTAAATGGACTACTACTATATGAAAAAAAATTAAAATAATACATTGTTTAAACACCAATAATAATAAATCATGGAAAAATATGTTACCGAGTTCAAAAACCTTTGCAATGAAATTGTAGAAATTGATTCGAGAATACGATTCATTGGGGTTGCTGACAAGCATGGAATAATTATTACTACTGCAGAACGTAAAGGAATAATTCCACTTTTAAGTGATGAAGAAACTGAGCAATATGCTATCACTGCCTCTACCAGACAATATACTAGGTTAAGGTGGCAAGATATACTAGGAAAACTGAATTATACCTGCTCTCTTTATGAAAAAATTTTGCGGATTACAATACCAATAACAAATCAGAAAAATAGATTAGAGTATCTCTTGATCTTTACATTAGATCCACATACAGATGATTTTGATAATTTAATCATGGAAAAAATAATGCCATCGATTAGTGGTTTCTTTTCAAAGCTTTTCAAAGTAAACTAGTCCATCATTAGCAACCACCATAGGGAAATAACCAGAATCGAAACCAGGATCAAGATTGGTCAATCTAAAACACATGAAAGCCATTCTTTACAATTTATGCTTAAGGTATCACTCAAGAGATAAATATTATGTTATTATTTGACTTTCATAAACTGATATTTAGTCGTGAAGAAGAAAATTGCATTGAATAAATTGTACTTTTTTCTCCAGGCTGATAACTTGTCGGTTGAATCAGAAACTCTTTTTTACTGGCAAAATGTCTTCTAAAAACTTGGACATTTATACTCTAGTGACGGTGATATTATTTAATCAATTACCATAATTAATTAGAGAGAAATCGTTTCATTTTCTTTTCTAATCCTCTGTTCATATTTCAAAAAATTCTCAAATTTGTGTTATCTGATCATATTTGGTAATTTTCAGATGATTTAATAGGTTCATCTTAATGTTTTTAAAAGAAAAAATATATTTTTGTTTGTTGACAAATGTGGGTGATATTTCAGTCACTTTATGTGGGAAGACTCGGATTATGGGTATCATGAATGTAAGTCCCGAATCATTTTACAAAGACTCGATAAAACGTCAGGAAGACGAGATTCAGGATACCATCCTGAGAATGCAGGATAATGGAGTTGATATAGTGGATGTTGGTGGTATGTCAACTGCTCCATACTTGAAAACACTAATTCCGAAGGATCTGGAATCAAAGCGATTACACAATGCTATCTCAGCTATTAGACAAATTAGCAATATTCCTATATCTGTTGATACAGTCAGATCCGACGTGATCCGATCCTTATTGAAATTAGAGGTGAATGCGATTAATGACGTTACTGGCTTAAAATATGATAAAAAAATGCCTGACCTGGCTTATGAACAAGATCTTCCTGTGATCCTCGGCGCTTACCTCTCAGATAGAGAAAATCTTTATGGTGATGGGGACATGCGGGATACTAGTTCTCTACTATCTGAGAGTATTAGAATTGCCAAGAAATGTAAAATCGACGATGATAAACTGATCATCGATCC
>DATEOO010000218.1:0-2179 GCA_035274085.1 Candidatus Nitrosocosmicus sp. | reverse complement strand
TCGCAGGTGTAGCAACAACGGCTAACGAAGTAATATTAATCGAACTATAATATTTATTGATTTTGATTTTTCCATTGGGGTTTTTGATAACATAAGGTAGCATATAATGACTAAAGTGGTTTAAAAAATTAATTTATTGAGGTTACCATATGGAATCTGGTTAAATGAATGAATATTTTTAGGATAACTTTGAGACTGAGATCTACTTTAGAGGCTCTTGATAAATACTTGGATGTTGATTTATTCAGATATTGGGAGAGCATAATTCATGAAATAAATAATAATCAATGGTGAAAGAGATGAATGAAGTGAAGACAATATTATCAAAATCATTATAAATTTTTACCGATTCAATAGATTTGATATTATTATTTTGAATTTAGGGGCTCTAACAAGTTTAAAACCAGCCATAAACATTTAAAAATACGATAGAAAAATGAATATTTATTTAATTTGAAGAGCATAGGTCAGGATGTCTTTCCAAGCAAATCATTATTTGTAGTTACCTTTATGATTCTGAGTTTGACCTTTTCTATAATGATTGTAGGCGTTTATCTCTCATCCATTCATCAGGGATATTCTTGTAAGACATGGCCGTTATGTCCTAACGGTTTTGGCTTTCCACCAAAAGAATATTTTTATGAACACTTTCATAGATTTTTGGGATTAATTCTAGCCATATCATTATTTTCATTTACCATAATTTCAATCATCAAGCTTAGAAACAGGAATTTGAGTATAAAACTTTCTATTGCATCGATTCTGCTTATTTCACAAATAATTCTAGGCTGGGCAGTAATTGCAACAAAACTGCAGCCTATTATAGTTGCTAGTCATCTTTCGACCGGAATCGCATTGTTTGGGATCTTGGTAGTTACCTTGATCTCACTGCAACACAAGATGAAATCATGAAATAATGGTTGAGGGATCTTAAACTAATAGCAGTAATAGACATGAACGATGTAATCATTTTGCTAAATTTTTGTAAGCTTAAACAGGTTTAACATATTAATCTCCATTCCAAACCTATCCTCATTCTTCTTCATGTACTTGTAAATCTTAAGCAGTTCTACAAAATCCTTCAAAATATTAAAATTTTGAGAAATTCGCTTTTTAATAAAATTATATACATTTGTGTAAATCTTAAATGTTGACAGTACTTGTGCAAAATATTTCTCTTTATCGTATAAGTTATCAACGAATAGTTGAGCACAAATGGTAGAAGGAATGATTCCTTCACCCAAAAGAGCAAATACGGTACCTATAGATTCTCCTACCCCAATAGTTTTGTTTCCATCATCAAAGGGAAGACACTTTGATGGAGGTGTAATCCTAACAGGTCTACCTACTTTTTTGATTACTTCGCAGGGATACCTTTTCATAAAGGTATCCATGAAAACATGAGTTTGTTTCCTTCTAAAGTCGCCTGATCCTATATGTGCATACCCATTTCCCAAAGGAAAGAACCAAAAATAGCCCGACAATAATGGGAATGCCTTTAAGTAGAAATCATCAAACGGCACCTGATCATACTTTACCTTGTATTGAATGCATGGTATCCACAATTCATCTCTTAACTTGGGCAAGTAATGTCGATGAAATCCTGTGGAATCTATAATCAAGTCAAAATCTTGTTCAAGACTTTTCTTGGTTGGAACTTTTTCAAATACAATATTAGTCCCCCTAATCATATCTTGAATTAGTTTTAATTTATCATAGCTTATCATACCTTTCAAATGGATGTCAATAGTATTGCCAGAGTCGATCCCATTCCCTATATCGACTTTCATCTTTTTTCCATCGTGCAAAACATAATCGTCAAAATTTAGGCTACAAACTTTGGCATAGTCTCTCATCACATTATCGCATGTAGCCCAGGCGCACACAGCATCATGCTCCCTTTCTGGCATTCTTTCAAAACCTTGTACTTGAACATCGTGCAGATCACTAAGTTGATTCATTAAATAAGCACCTGCGACTCCTATCCCAACTACAGCAATCTTCATCTTATCATAACATATTCCCTATGACAAATAAATTGATTTCATTAACCAATATACAAATGGATATGATTAAAAAGATCTCGAATAAGTAATTTAATAATGGTTGCAAAAAACCCCTTCAAATCAAAAAAAAGGAAAATGCCTGGTCCATTGAGGGTTGGCATCACATTAATGAT
>DATEOO010000217.1:0-5102 GCA_035274085.1 Candidatus Nitrosocosmicus sp. | reverse complement strand
CCAGCAATAAATATGTTGGACTGGCATTATTGGCAGGTAATGAAATAACAAGTGAAGCAATGGATTACGCTAAAAATTATTCTAACAACTCAATTGGCTACCTAATACTAATAGAGAAACCCAGTCTCATGAATTCAGTCTGAAAATTCTCATTGAGAATACAAATCGAACTTTATTCGTCGTCCGGATCCAACTTATTAACTGATCTCGAAAAGTCCAGAAAAGATTTTATCCATTTGTGGTATGCTTCTATTCCTTTCTCTGTGATCTTGTAAAATGTTGAACTGGGTGTTTTAATAGATTGAATGAATCCATTATTTTCTAACTCCTCCATTAAATCGTTTATTCTATCAGATCTTTGCTGTTTAATTCCGGGTAATTTATTAATGATATGATATTTTGATATGGGGGTATCCCTTGATGATATACACAGGTATTCTAGAATGGATAATATAGTATACTCTGGAGATAATCTTTTCTTTCTTTTAACACCCATTCTCTATCCCATTAAAGTCCTTGTTGATTAAGTAGTATTAGTAAATTGGTATTAATATTGCTTTTTTTAAATCGTTAAAAGAGGTACTAAGTTTAGTAATCCTTAATTACTAGTATCAAATGTGACTTTATAACCAAGGATATACACAGAGTTTTATTTCGCTGGATCCGTTAGCTCTTTTATTAAGATTTCAAATGGTATATTGCTTGGATCAATCTGAACCTTTGCTGATAGTATTAAATTCAGGCCAATATTTCATTTAAATGGTATCCGTGATTCGAGTTCAATATCGCAATTTGCTGTGGGGTCATTGATTCTAAATCTTTGTTTTTATAAACATACATTGAAGTTAAAGGAAAGTCAAATAAATCCTCTAGAATCTTATCATAGTTAATTACGGCGTTCTCCAATCTTTCTCTCAAAAATTTATTTGTTTCTACAAAGATCCTAATTCCTTCTTTTCCACTCTTCATGGCAGTAGCGATTAGAATTTCCCATTTTTTTAGAAATATTTCAGCGTTTAAACAGTCGTTTGGATTATACCATGCTTCAGTTGGTTTGATAAGAATACTATCTTTATTTTTGAAATTATTATCCATCAGGCATTTTGCAGACCGGTTCAATCCATTATAGATCTTATTATTTGAGTAGTTTTCCAAAAAAACAATTACCAATTCATTCTGGTCTATACCTTTTTTAATATAGGGATGAAAATCATGTAATTCGATTTCCCTAGAGTAGCACACCACAAACACGTGACTCCCCCGTTTTAATAAATCAAAAGACTTCATTTAGTTTTTACGAATACTATCTCGTTCATTATGTATAAAAGTAGTAAGGCAACACAGTTCTAGCATCGATTAACATTGTTATAGATGTACCTATTTTTGGTAACTGCGCATCCTCTGCAGATCCTTCATCTCAACTAGTATTTCAGCAATAGCCTAGGAAGATAATAAAGAAACTAAATGGGTAGTGTTTTAGAAAAATGGCGGCTAGAATAATAATTGTTTTTTCTGTGATATGGAGGTATTTATAGGATCTATAATGCTAGTTGAAATTATAACTTCAACTTCATTAATGAGTAATACCTGAGCATCATGACTCTACTCATCAGTAGTAGTAGTAATAATGTTACACGGTCTCTTAACTACATTCCTTCACTTTTTTTATATCTTTGCTAATAGAGTTTATCCATGGACAAGATAATAACAAAGATTCCGAAACTCAAAAATCGACAAATGAAAGCATATGATTATGAATTGACGAAAAATCTGAATGATGATAACATATCGTTACCTATTGAAATGAATTACGATACTTCAAATATACTAAACAATAATAACGATTCTAAAAGAACAATGGAATCTGAGAAACTAAATTGTGCAAATACAAAGGATGATAAGTCAGTAAAAAAAGATGTGATCAATATCAATAAACCTTTGCTTATAGAGAATTACGCTGAAGTACTCATACAAAAATTACTCACTCAAAAACTGAGACATTTGAAAAGTAATGATGCTAATTTATCATATTATTACCACGGTAGCATATAGGATCATACCAATCAAATAAGTCAAGAGATGGATAAACGAAAATGAACATTACAATGATTGATTCTCAATTATTATGTGAGGCAAAAATTTGTGGCTGTAGTAGTAATAAAAGGGTAGTATATAGCTTTTCGGAACCAGTGCATGGATTATGTATTGATAGAAAACAATTAATATTTACACAAATCCAGGCCTGTAGAAACCTGCTAAGATATACCACAGAAGAATCTGAATTGTTTATGGTTGAGAAGGAGATAGATGAATTAACTGCACTTTGCTAAACTCATTATCTAAAAGGGTCTTCCCTAACTTCTCAAGACTCGATTTAAGTGCAATATTTATTTTATATTATGTATAGCTACCTGCTTTGCTGATAATTTTTTTATTTAAAATTCGGGATAGATCCGACATTAAATGGGTAATTTAACAACTTAGGACATCAGCGAATCTCGTGATCATATATTTATGTTGAGGAATTGATAATATTTTTAAACCTTACCTCTGGAATGAGAGTTTGAAAATTTTTCGTAAATTATAAAGTCATAGATTTGCAGAATTAAATTCTAGTATGATTTTATACATCACAGCTTTATTAAAAAATTTATGAAATAAGTGTCAATGGATAACGGATAATTGAATACAGTATGATTTGCTCCATATATTAAATGCGAATATTGTTGCGCCTAAAGGAATTAGTCTAAAGAGGTTAAAGTACCTGTGGCCAGGGACGTCTTATTGCATATATACAAATCTAAAATTTTCTTAATCAAAGATAATAATAAATCATTCACACGTTCCGAATTTTTATATTTGTAAAAGCTATTAGCAAATATATTTGTCTTTTAGAAAACTTTTTGTATTCTCATTCTTGTTGACTGTGCTATGCCTATCCTTTTTTGCTTCCACTAGTATTTTTCAAAAGCACTCACAGTTGGCGTATAGTCAGCATGAGCAAGACTTGCAGCCAAACGATTCTCGTTATACGTCTAAAAATGATATGTCAAATTCACTTTTGGAACAGTTTAGGAAAATAGTTCTTGAGCAAGGTTTATCCAAAGATGCCAATAAAAAAAATAATTCAGTATTTGGTTCTCATATTTCAGTGCCAATTGTAGTGGGTATTATAACTCCAAACGGGACACAGGTTTCTGGATATGGAAACATATCAGATCTCAACTCTACAAGGGTAGATGGTAATACTGTTTTTGATATAGCATCTATATCTAAAACATTTGTGGCTATCATTTTAGCAGACATGGTAAATCAAGGGTTAGTCAACTTAAACGATCCTATAGAAGCGTATCTCCCCCTTGATAGAGTGACAGTCCCATCTTATGAAGGGCATAAGATAACACTTGAGAACCTGGCGACTCATACCTCAGGACTGCCTGATTTTCCAGCGGGTTGGATTCGAAACCACAGTTACACTCCTCAACAAGTCTATGATTTTGTCTCAAATACAAATTTGACAGGTATTCCAGGTACAAAGTCAAGCTATTCTGACATAGGGATGGGTCTTCTGGGCCATACATTGGCTCTAAAGGAAGGCGTTTCGTTTGATCAACTCGTAAGGGATAGAATTCTGAATGTTCTCGGAATGGATAGCACCGGTATGCGCATGATTGATTCAGAAATCTCTGTTCCTAATGATATCAAATCTAGATTCGCTCAAGGTCATATAGCAGGAAAAGTGATTAATCTAGAATTCATACCCGATACAATACAGTCAGCAGGCGCTATGTATTCTACAGCTAATGATCTAATGAAGTATCTATCAGCAAATATTGGGTTAATACAAACTACAGTTGATGATTCCATACATGAAACTCATTTGATTCGAAATTCATTTGGTCAATCTTCTGAAAATGAATCTCTCAAAGACTACATAGGTCTAGGCTGGACTGTAACAACGGATTTTGGAAAAGAGGTTATTTGGCATACTGGGTCGATAGATGGTTATACAAGTATAATAGGATTTAACCCTAGCAAACAGATTGGACTGGTGATATTATGCGGATGTAATTATGATGATTTTTCAGCTAAAGAAATGATAAATCTCGTGATTCCTTTTCTCCTATATTATGATTAACCTAAACAATATATATATTGAAACTATTGAAAATCGCTATCAAAGAGAGGAATATTTCATAATCCTTCATATACACTAATTGATATAATGAACTTATTAGTAGTCAAAATCACCCCATACAACGATTGCAGTTGTAACTATTTATTGATAATATAAAACAGTAGATGTAGTAATGAAATTTGGCTATATCTACAAAATCGAATCGATCGAGGTTAGCTCCTGGTTGTATTATTGAGTGATATAGAAATCATTATCGTAGGAAACTGCTCTACTAATTATTGTCCGAACAATCGAAAGTATTTAAGTCGCTTTTGAAAATTTAATCAATGATTTGCAAAAGATAGAAAAAAGGATTAACAATAGAGGAAATAGACACACAATTAGTATTTTGTTGTATACTTTCCAATGAATAATTGATAATTAAAATGAATATTTACTTGATTCCCTATAGCATTGTTTTGTTGCTTTTTTTGTTTAGCGTTTGCATTCACTTTGAATTTGATTATTTGATATTTGCATTTGAACTACCTATGACAGCTTTTAATCTTAATAACAACTCTAACACTTTGGATTCAAATTTAATAACTAATTTGTCGAAATTTACAGGAAATGAATCTCACATCAATTCATTGGTTAATATCAGTTCAAATAAGGGTAATTCAGAATTGCCAAAGTTTGCCGTGACAGGGAAAAATATATCTATTATATGGTTAGACGATTCATCCGGATACAGGGATCTATACTTTAAAAGAAGCACGGATGGCGGAAAGACATTTGAAAAATCTATAAACTTGGGTAACATTCCAGGAGGGGCATACGACCGGTAATGCTTTAAAACTTGCGGTATACGTACCATGCTGATTTATACAAAAGGATGTTTCAGCAGTATCATTGTAGATATTCAAGGTTTTTTGTATTGGAGCAATTATTGGATCAAAAAGATTATGCGAATCATCTACACATG
>DATEOO010000216.1:0-4405 GCA_035274085.1 Candidatus Nitrosocosmicus sp. | reverse complement strand
AGAGAAAAGACATACACACACCAACCAGTCTTAAATCGAGCATAATCAATACCATTTGAATCAGTACAGTAAGCAAGTCCTGTATGCTCCATCATATCATGATAAGCTCTTACATATCTATTTCCGGCATAGTCTAGGGAGTATGGGGTTTGCGGATAAGTTTGTCCATTAGCGAAGACACTTATTTCCCGCAAATTAAAATGCTCGAAATTAAAAGGACTCTTGTTTTTATCTCCACTGAAAGCGTCATTTGCAACCAAAGCTATAATTAATCGTCGAGGGACTTCTTCAATGTATAGATTGGCGGAAAATTCTGTATCTCCCTTTGATATAAGTAGACTCTTAAGCATTGTTCGTCTAAGTCCATATCTGGCGGGTTGTGATTCCAGACGGTTAGCAATATCCAATGAAAGCCCATCGTGTAAATTGAGAGTTTTAACAAACAATCGCAAATCCTTCAATTCAAATCTGAAAGTTTTAGCGGCTGCTGCATCTTGGATTAGCATAAAATTGTCATCGTTTGGCATGATTTTAATATCCACCTAAAACATGAAATAAAAACGTAACAACCGTAAAATTACCTCGCAGTTATTTATCAAATATAGATCTTGATTGAATATATCTGCATTTAATTTCGATTTAAATTGAACGGTTTTGCTGGCGGCAAATATCTTTTGTCTTCTTTTCAAACCCTCTTTTGTCTGGTCATTTTGATCAGCAGCATCCGTAAAATATCCCATACAGGTCAAAAAACTATCCTTAACAGTTTTTGGATAGCTGAGTTCATAATCCAAATATGTCTTGTAGGCATATAGCTGATTACTATCATAAATCTCCTTGCCATTAACTATAATCAACCGGAGATATTAGAGTAATTACATTTATATTTACCTGTAACTGTCAGATTTTTTATGAATGTCTGACCGGGCATTTGAATACATGAAACTTTGTCATCAGCCGCCAAATCAGCCACCGTTCCATCATCTTTAACTTCCACAATTTTAAATTCACTGTAGATATAAACTTTGCTGAGATCAATAAATGAAGTAATTGGGAAAATTTTGAAGTTGAAGGGTTTAGAGTTCAAGGGGTTCAATGATAGATACTCCCTATAGCAACTACTTGCTATGGATGTAGATGTAGGGGGTGTTGCAAAAAAATTCAATGCCGATGTCACCGAATTCTCACTATCTGGATCAATTTTCTTGAACAACATTTCTAGTATTGACCGAATATATCCTTTCTTTGTCGTTTACTTCGTATTACAGCTTCAACTGGGACTTTAGTTCCAATTAGACTTTCTGGTTTAATAATGACTGATCCTCCTCGCTTTTTTCGTCTCCTCCGACCTTCTCCTCTTTGTCGCGGGCCCCGAATTTTTTGCTCCGCCTTTTGTAGTAAATTTGAAACACCTTCTCTTCCCTCAGTAGCTAGTGCTTCTTTTAAATCACCGCCTTTTACTACGTCTGTAAGTACACGGGCGGATGTAGCTAATCCTTCGTGTCCAATTGCTTTTCCCGCTTCTTTTAGTGCGGGTGTTAAATTTTTAAGGGCGGGCTTTAAATACCGCCAAAGTCCTTTAAATATATCACCTAAACCGTCTCCTCGCTGTCTTGGATATCCTGCAAATACACCGCCATATCCTCGTTGATAAGGTGGTAGGCCTTCAAAATAAGAAAAACCAGAACCGATTTGGAAATTTTCCATTCGGATTAAAGATCCATCAAAAGCTTCTCTTACCATTTTATTAGTAATCAGATATATATAGTGAGAATAAAATTTCTAATTAAAATACAATAATTTTCTTAAATATCAATGTTATAATAACAACTCCATATTCAAAAGGTATTAACCGACCCTCTAAATTTCTTAATTCAACATCAAGTTCTTGAACCTCTCTCGCAACTACACGATTAAATAAAGGTGAATCATATTTCTTTTCTAAATAATAACGGTGTCAAACTCTGATAATATAAAAAAAACCTACCTACAATCTCACCAGGTTTACCGCTTACTGCAACAATCTGTAACAATGAACTCATCTGATCTCCAACAATCATTTGATCCAAAATTCCCCCGCCGAGATAGACACAGATATGGGAACAACCCCCTCTCAGATCACTCATATAAGGTGCAATGTCCAAATTTTTGATTGGTTCATTTTCTTTGAAACCCAAAACATAAGAGATTTGATCGGATAGATAAACATGCTTCACGCGGTCATCATTTATTCGAAGCATAAATCTTGAAATGTCCTCTTGATATTCAAATCTGATTGATTTAGCTAGTGGCATATAATCCTCAAAAATTTTCTGTCTCTTTGAAACATTTTCCCGCCGTTCCTTCTCTTTCATTAGTTGATAGTAGAGCTTATGGTTATGGGGATCAGCTGAAATTTGCTGATAGAGATCAACAAACTCGCTACCTTGAAACATATTCTTAAGGAAGTCAATGCGTTGATCTTCTTTGACCTTTGTTTTAATAACTCTGGATACTTCTTCTGTAGCTTTCTCAGGCCATGCTACGTGACTAAGTGTTTCAGGTTTCTTTAGCGGAGGGCGAAACTCCTCTCCTAAATGTCCAATACTTCCCACAGTTTTAGACTGTACCTCTTTATCATAGACATTATCAATTAGAATAGGAGTTGGTGGAAGTCGTGTTTCAACAACTTCCTTTTCAACAACCTTCTTCACTTCAACTTTCTTTTTTGATGGAGTAAGTGCCGGTGTTGGTTTTATCGTCGGCTTTTTCCCTTCATCTATTCTAGGATTAGGTTTAATAACTTCACCCGGTTGTTGTTTTATATCCCTTGGAGTCTGTGACGCAATAATCTCCGGCGTTGTTTTACCCGAGTCTTCATCAATTCGGGGATTTGTTTTGATAACCTCTCCAGGTATGGGTTGTATGCCACGTCTTACTCTCTTTGCTGTCGCCAACTCATCATCCTCTTCTTTTCTATTTCGACTAATAAAATCATCCTCCAATTCTCTGATTATCCCATCATATAAATTTTTCTCCAACTCTTGAGGTGTTAAATATGTTCCCTTTGGAATTTGTAACTTGACCTTTTTTTCTTGTTCTTTCAAGACCACACTTATATATTGCTGCTCGGTTGTACCAATTGCAGGCCATGTATTGGGGTAAACAATAGAACTTTAAATCAATATTTGCATTAAAAAATTTTATTAGCATAAAACATACTGCAATCCACAACTCCATGTGCCATCAAAAGTTATTTTATGTGGTAAACAAACACGAAACTTATTTGGCTTATTATTACGATAACTTTTCGTATTAGAAGGTAATACAACAAAGAATGCATTAGACATAGTTAATTTAAAAATCAATAATTAGAATAACTAAACAAAATAACGTTTATATACGTTTCCCAATTCAATGTTTCCCTGGACACACTTTGTACAGAGTGATGAAGTTTCATACAAACGTCCGTTTCTCACTTCAAATTTATCCCGTTCCTGGAAACTATGCTTCTGACAGTCTTTGCACAAAAGTTGAAGTCTAACTCTCTGTTTAAGCATAGAAAGCTTCCAGAATTCTTTAGTACATTGCTGGATATCATAATCATTGTCCATAGAATAGTAATTGGTAACTTTGAGTGGTGGCATCATAGGCTGTCGGAAGCTGGTATACTCCTCTTCTACATAATTATACATACAAATATAGGTAATTCAATCAATTAGTATCTACCTGCAGGGGTCTCCCATTTAATATGCTTAGTCCGTGGTGTTCCTTCTGACCAATTTGGTGACGTTGGCCTTGTAGGTTGTGGTGAGTTATATTCACCGACAAATTCAATATCTTTATCAGCTCGTGCTGCTTCTTTAGCTGCATCCATTATACCACGATTTTTTAAATGGTAATAATATTTCTTAGTTTGGGGGTAAGAATTCAAATTTTTAATAAGCTCCTGTTTATTATTCATCATCTAAAATGAAATAAATAAAATATGATACTAGTGAACCGTCTTTTTATACAATGCGCGAAAACTCCGCCTAGATACATAATTGGTTAATTTAAAAGTGACGCTAGCAGTGATTGGGTTGTATTAGAATTTAATTAGGTCAAATTAAGACATGTATGGGTCTGTATATTAAACAGGCAATTTATTCAATTTTATCATTCTTAGAATATTTATTCAATCAAAAATCTTTTGAAATGGCCGCTACTAATCTTATTGATGCTCTTGCTAAATTACTAAAATGCGAAAAGGTGGCATTGCATGACTACATGAATCATCCAATTGTCGAGAATAAAGTCAGCGATTTCCTTAAAGAGAAGAAGCTTCGCACTACATATGTAAGCCGGTGTGGGGAAAAGAAGATGGTCAAGTTTGGGTACATTTCTCGAAAATCTCCATGTGAGCAGCATGCATACGAAGGCTTCT
>DATEOO010000215.1:0-3300 GCA_035274085.1 Candidatus Nitrosocosmicus sp. | reverse complement strand
CGATATGATCAAGGAACTAATGTTAATTTGGTGATAACTGCTATGGTGTGGACTCGTTGCCATATACAATACGGGCCCGAAGGGCTTCGATCCCTCGACTTCCGGCTTTCTTCTTAAATAATTTAGATAGAAGGCAGGCGCTCTATCCATGCTGAGCTACGGACCCCAAAAAATTGTGGTTGAAGCTTCCATATAAAATTGTTGGGCTGAATAAATATAGCATCTTTTACATCTCCTCAAGCCTCATGCAAGTCGGCAGGAATTTTATCGCATTTTATGTTTTTAAACTATAAGACTACAAGGTCATCGACCATTGAAAAGGTGTGATATATACTACTATTAACTATCCTTTGTTCTATGTAAGGTAATTGAAAACTATAGAGGTGCTATTATAATACACCGTGTAAAGCAGCCTGTCGGCCAATTCTCATTTGACTCACAAGACCTTATAATAAAGTTAATATCCGCAATTCACATACAAATTCTTATCAACTGCAAAACAACTCTTAATAAAAACGATAAGGACGATACCAAAAATGAGGTGAATAAAATCATTGCAAAGTGACGATAAGGGCCAAAATAATGAGAATAAGGATTCGGCTAGCGTCGCTTATGCTAATGGAAAATTCGTCGATATTTTTGAAAATTTCTTCAAGCAGTTGACTGAATTGAACAAAATTTCTACAGTAGGTCCTTTTATTTCGATGATTAATGATCCTCAGATTAATGTGAATAACATGCGAGAATACGGAAATGTTCTGATTAATTATCAAAGATATCTAAATAAATATTTGAACCAGATGATCAATTCGTATTTTCAGGCTTTAGAAAAAGTTTCTGCAGGAATAGACGGCAAGAATTCGCATGAAACCCGTATGTTAATAATTAATTCATTCGAAGAGGTTTTCTCAAACATGTTTGAGTCAACAGATTTTTCAGTCAATTATAACAATTTAATCAATATATATATCGACTTAAACAAGAGCTATCAAAAATTTTTTGATGCATCTCTCCCATATATGAGCAGACAATCACTCAGTAAAGAAGAAAAAGATTTATTGTTTAAGGATCTATATGAAATAAAGAAGATAACTTTAGAAATCAAAAACTGGATGAAAGAGAAAAAAAATGAGTAAAACAATACTGGACCACTATTTGAATGAGTATACAAATTTTGTAAACGAGCCTGAAAACTTTAGAAAATTAGCAGAGATGAAAAAATTACTATCAAATATCGAAAAAATTGAAACAGGACAGACCGAGTATGAAGTAATAAAGGAGACAGGGCTTTTTCGATTATTACATTACAAGTCAACCAAAGAACGTGTATACAAATACCCTTTGATCATAGTATACGCCCTAATCAACAAGTCATATATTCTGGATTTGCAACCAAACAAGAGTTGGATAAAAAATATTCTTGATCAAGGCATAAACGTCTATCTTGTAGACTGGAAATCACCAGGTAAATTTGATAAATTTACAACTATTGATGATTACGTCAACCTTTTTATCTATGATTGCGTGGAGATTGTCAAGAGCATCGAAAATATAGACAAGGTATCGCTTCAGGGATATTGTATGGGTGCTACGATGTCGTTAATTTATACATCATTATATCAGAAAAATGTAAAGAATTTGATAACAGTAGCTCCCGTTGTGGATACTGAGAAGGATAAGACTGTCATAAAGAATATGGCCCAAAATATGGATATCGACAAAATCTTATCCCATTATGAAAATTTCCCATATGAATTATTATATAGCTGTTATGCATCTTTGAAACCATTTAAACAAGGAGTGAACAAGTACTTGAATCTGTTCGATAACCTTAAGGATGAAAGTTTTGTTCAAAATTTCTTAAGAGTTGAAAAATGGTTGTACGATACTCCTCCTATTGCAGGAGAAACCTTTAGACAATGGATTAAAGATATTTATCAGAAAAACCTCTTCTCAAAAAACAAACTGGTTGTAGGTGAAAATAGAATAAATCTATCTAGCATCAAAGTACCCCTTTTAAATGTAGTAGCTGATCAAGACCATCTTGTTTCTCCGGAGTGCAGTGTTTCTTTGAATAATCTTGTATCAAGTACAGACAAAAATTTAATGAGATTTTCAACCGGCCATGTAGGATTGATAGCAAGCGGATATTCTCAAAACGTTGTTTTGCCCAAATTGGGCAATTGGATTAAAATACATTGAAGTTAGTTCTTTTGTGAATTCTTTTGTTTACGCGCCAACGGTATGATAATTACCTGAACAAGGTCACCCTCCTCAATGCCAAGGGCTTGTCTCTCTGCTTCTGGGATCGATATTCTACCACCGCTTTGGACATTCGTTTTGAACATTGCATTATAATTGGTGAAGCCTTGAAGTGAGGAGAACATATTTTGGAAGGCATTATATTGAAAATTTGAAAATTGTCTTACCAAGTCTTGCTGAAATTCTGTAGTTTTTTCGATTGTTTTTTTTAAGTCAGTAGTCTTGTCGCTATTTTCATTTTCATTACTCATAGAAAATTAAATATCTCATCAATATTTTAATGTTGTAAACGTTTTATAAGATTAAATCAAGAGTCTATAAAATTTTCAATTATTTCATAAAATTGCAGTGGCTTTTCTACATACGGACTATGACCACTTCCTTCAAGTATCAATGTCATAACATTTGGCATTTGCTTAAAATATTCTATGTTTTCTACTGGGATGGTAGTATCATTTCTTCCCCAGATGACCAACGTGGGTATGGCTATTTCGATCAATCTTTTGCGTAAGCTTTGGTCTTTGCGCATTGCAAGCAAGGTGGAAATGAGTGAATATTTGGAATTAGGAAGTCTCATTCTATTGACATAATCTTTAACTGTTGCTTCATCAACTACATATTCTTTATTATTGGCCATCATTTCAAACGCTCTATGGACATTTTCATTAGTGGGATACAAACCAGAGAAAATATACTGGCTAAGTACATATGTTGGCTTTTCTAATGTCCCAGCAGGAGAAACCAGAATCATTTTCTCAAAGAAATCTTTGAAAGTTAAACTATACTCTATTGCTAATTGTCCTCCAAAGGAAGAGCCAAGTATTATTGGGTTTTGAATTTGCATCTTCCTAAAAAATTCCTCTAGGGATCTAACAAAAAAATCAATTGTATATTCTATCAGTGGTTTTTCACTATATCCAAATCCTATAAGATCAGGAATTACTACATTGTATTTTTTGAGTAAGGGCCATAAAGCTGACCATCTTTCTGCAGAGGCACCTAATCCATGTAATAATACAATAGTTTTCTTTGATTCGG
>DATEOO010000214.1:0-4423 GCA_035274085.1 Candidatus Nitrosocosmicus sp. | reverse complement strand
CTCCGTTTGCAAATAGCATTTAGAAAGGTCAATAAATGAAGTAATAGGGTGAATTTTAAAATTAAACGGAAACGAATTAATAGGATTAAGGGTAAGGTAGCATCTATATGAACTATTTGCTATTGAAACATTGGTTGGAGGTGTTTCAAAAAAATTCAAGGCACTGGATATTGTGTTGACACTTGATGAATCAATCTTTTTATAAAGCATTATTCTAAACAAACGATTAAACATTAATTAAGCATGTATAAAAATATAAGGAGTCCATAGACATATAAATAGGATTTTAACACAATTACTTAATCATTTATTGAAAAAAGAGAAGTGAATAATATATATTCAATAATAACCAAGCGTATCTTTGCGCATTTTTTTAGAGACATTAGGGGGCAACAATTTTGCAGATGTAGCATTTATAGATCTTTTTAGTTTAACTTCTCTACCTTCTAGGTTATTAGGCTTTAAAAGTATATGACTACCCATTCCTTTTCTGCGTCTCTTTCTACCTGTACCTTTCTGCAATTTTTGCTGTAAAGTAGTATTTGCTTTATCCAATAAAACACGCATTCCTTCCTTTCCTTCATCCATGAGGGCAGATTTGGCATCCTTACCTTGGACGATATCATTGAGAACTCGTGCACTTGTGGCTATTCCTTCCTTTCCAATGGCTGCTCCAGCGTCTTTAGCCATAGGGACGAGTGCTTGTCCAATTTTCAGAGCCATTGGTTTTAGAACTCGATAGATACTACGAAATATGTCCCCCAGACCGTTACCCCTTTGGTAAACAAGAGGGTATCCAGAAAAATAACCATAACCTCTCTGTTGAATAATAGGAAGTCCTTCAAAATATGCGCTACCTACCCCTTCACCACTTTGATAAAAACTTTCGAAACGCAAATCTCCACCATCAAATACTACATGCACCATAGCTAAATATATATATATTAATTGTGATAATTCCAAATATACATACTTTTCACTTTCTGATTATTCCACGCAGAGGTTTAGATGGAGGGTTTCTTTCTACCTTTTCGAGCAAATTCAAAACAGTTTTATCACTTAACATCGAAGGACAAATGGGTGGTATAAGTTTTTCTTCTTCAAAACTTGTTTTATCTTTCCCTTGACCTCTTTGAATACAGCCAAATATATATCGACCAGGGAAGTAACCATAACCTCTTTGTGCAGGAAATTTTCGTATTCTTCGGTAAATAGATAACAGAAAATTAGGAGACTTTTGATTAAATATAGCAGAGTTATCAGAACCATTAAGGGTTATACGCACCATTTAAAAATATTTACTCTGTAACATAAGATGATAATTTAAAAGATGGTTAGACGTTTAAAAACTAAAGTAACGATAACAACTCCTATAAAAGGTATGGGTCTTCCTTCTAAGCTACGAATTTCAATAGTGACCTCACTAAGTTCTTTCGTGATTAATTTACAAAAATTGGGTGTTTCGTAGGTTTTTTCCATTATATCACCAGGTTTCCCTGAAACAGCTACAACTTGAAGCAAGGAGGCCATTGTGTCTCCAATTATAGTGTTTTCAATGACACCATTATTTATATAGACACATAAATGAGAAACACCTAAATACATAATCAGTATATTAACGAGTCTATATCTAACCTCCACGCAAATCGCACGCATATTTAGCAATCTCTCCATCACGTAATATGGCCCCCACTTCAAATCCCAAAACATATGAAATTTGCTCTGAAAGCTGGACGTATTTGATCCGAGGGTCATTGATTTTCAGCGCAAATCTGGCAATGTCTTCTTGATATTCGAATTTTACGGCTTTTGCCAACAAAAGACGAGTTTCATATTCTTCATATAACTTTTTATTATATTCTTCGACCTTAATTTGAGGCAAAGCCTTCAAAGTCTCGGCAAACTTTTCTTCATCGTCAATATGTTCCATTAATTTCCAGTACTCAGGTGTCCCTACACCTGCCACAGAGCTTGCAACCTTCATTAGCCAACGTTTTCTACCTTGTATTGATTCTTTTAAGGTGTCATTTTGTTGCTGTTCTTTATCACGTTCTTCCTTTTCTTTGAAAAGTTGAATTATATTTTTTAAACTCTTTGGATTTTTATTGAATCGTTTTAGGAGATCAGGGTATTCTTTAAATACATCTCCTCTTGAAAGTTTATGCGCCATAAAATCTTCCTCATCGTCGCTTATTAACTCATCATCACTATCATCTTCTAGTATAACTATAGGAACAGATTTTTCTGTGGAATCTGTTTGTTTATCAGATTTTGTTGCCGTGCTTTTAAACTCTGTTTTGGAATCAGTCAAAGTTTTGGTGTTATCTTCCACCTTTTTGTCTCCTTCTTCTACAGCTTTAATTTTGCCATATTCTCTTGGAACAATTGTTCCCATTACTATATCATCAATTCGCTCAGGTACTCGTGGATTTTCTTCCCTAATAGGATCCGTTTCGATACTTTCGAATACTATTTTTTGTTTTTTTTCTACAGAATCGTTCTTGACTGTGGAGTTCCTTTTTACTCTTGTTACCGGTAGCAAAGAAGTTAATTTCTTTTTGGCAAATTCCTCATCGATTTGTTTTAGAATACTTTTCTCTAAAACAGCCTCCAATTGTTTTGGCGATAAATATGACCCTTTGGGAATTTGGAACTGATAACTTTGATTAGTTCGTAACATAACTTCTATATATTGTGCTTCACTGGTACCAATAGCAGGCCATGTGTTTGGGTAAACAATACCTATAATAAAAATTTAACATATATTTTGTATATTATTTTTATTGCTTAACTCTTTAATCCACATAGCCATAGACCTTTATCAAACATCAATTTTTTAGGAAAGTGGATGCGAAATTTATAAGGACGATTTTGTTCGCCTTCACTATCATCAGAGGTACTGGCGATATTTTTAGTGTTACTAGGTAATATAATAGAGAACATAGAACTAGACATATTAACCTAAAGCAAATAGAGAACGAAATAAATATACAAAGTAAAATATACATTATAATTATGCAACTAAATCAGATTGCTTGATCCAATATGTATCGTTGGGGTAACCCATAAACTGTACTTTCAACTCTAATTCTCCATTTCTATTTCGCTTTTTTTGTAAAACCTTTTCTATTCTGTACGTTGTTTCGGCATCTTCTCTTGTTCTAGTGAGATCCTGAGAATAAAATCGCCCCTTAAGCTTCTCTCCCTTATAATCACGTAGGTAATAATATGCAGGAGATCTATTTCCACGGATGACTCTATGTATACGAAATATTTCATCACTGAATGTGGGAAAATATCCTTTGCGAAAAACGGGCTTTTCAAGAGCTATTCTCACTGCGTCATTTTCCTGGAAATTAGCCTTAGGTGGAGTTTGTAATATGGTTGAACCATATATACGTTGCCAAAGCTTGTTTGCATTTTCAGGAGTTATATCTACAGGGCGCATACCTGTTGATCGACATATTGAATGATTAATCGAATATAAAACATCGTCTAATAAGTCCACCCAATTTTCAGTATTTCTTTCAGAAAATATTTTGTATAGCTTTTCCTTTATAGTACGTATCTAAAGTAGTTCAATATTTAAATAGCTTACTTACAAATACCATTCGTTCGGCAACTCCTGCCTTGACACTTTTGTCATTACTACAATGCTTATCTATTTCCTTTTCCTCTATAAAATATTTACGCATTTCCGGGGATTCAAATTCCTTTCCTTAATTATAAGATAAATATAGAAATAAGAGACAAAAACCTTGATCAGTGAATAGCCTTTGTGGAGTTATCGGCATTTTTTCATTGAATAACATATCAAATGCAACTTTCATGGACTCATTTGTCTTATTTTTTATCGGTATACCAAAAACCCTTCTACTTAATACATCAACAGCCACTAATAAATACCGATAACCTTTATTTTTTTGAGCAAGACTTTGAAAGTCTAAAAATAAAACAATATTTGTTATTTAAAAAGAAAATAAATTAACCAGCTAAATCTGCCTGGAGGTCAGTCATATATCCGGATGGGACTGTTGCACTTCTTTTATACTTTAATCTCCGGGGTTTAAAAAGGCCATAGGTACGTTGACCTTCCAAAAAATAAATGACATCGTCTAGTTTAATGTCCTTGTTGTTTTTCCTGGCTTCTTTATATAGAGCTTTGATTCCAGCGTATCCACCAGGCGATCGTATATTAGTATAAATATTCTTTAGCAATTTCGTTTTTTCCATATAGAAGGTCGAAAATTATTCAATTTACTGCAGCATTTTTTCTTTCCTTTACCAGTTTGTTGGCTAGTAGAAGCTAAGTTAGGATCATAGTCAAACGGTGGTATAAAAGATTTATTTCTATAAGGTTTTTGGTGGAGGAAGGTCGCATATGTAGTAGCATTTAAAAGTCTTTTAATAGAATTTGTTCCAG
>DATEOO010000213.1:0-2631 GCA_035274085.1 Candidatus Nitrosocosmicus sp. | reverse complement strand
CGCGTGGATAATGGGATACGGAGTTGATGAAAAAGGGGAGAAAATGAGTAAAAGTAAAGGAAATGTAATTGATCCTCTACCTATAATTAAAAAATATGGTGCAGATGCATTTAGGTTCTGGTCTGCAAGTGAGACAAATGTAGGATATGATTTTAGGTGTTCGGAGCAAAAAATACAAAGTGCACAAAAATTCTTATCAAAGTTATGGAATATTGGAAGATTCATCTCTAATTTTGAAATAATTGATGAAAACAATAAACCTCAAGAGCTAGAAACAACTGATAAATGGATTTTATCAGAACTTGCAAGCATGACCAAAAAATGTCTTGAAGGTTATGAAGAATTGAATTTTTTTATTCCCGCTAATGCATTGAGAGAGTTTACATGGAATATTTTTGCTGCCCATTATATTGAAATGATAAAGAGTAGAGCATATAACAATGAATCAGAAGAAGAAAGGAAATCCGCTCTATATACAATTCATAAATGTTTTAGAACCATATTGCTCTTGTTAGAACCGATTTCTCCATTTATTACATATGAACTGTGGAAGAAAATCTATGAGGATGAAGAGATAGTTTCGGAGCAAAAAAAAATTCCTACTGTGGAGAAAGAATATGATGCACTGGTTTCATCCACTCAACACATTATCAAGTTCAATTCAGAAATATGGAATAAGAAGAAGGAAACCCTTTCTAGTGTTACAAATAAGCCGCTTTCCTTAAAAGACCCTATAAAGACACAGATACCTAGCGAACTAGAGTTGTTTAAGGATGATTTAATAATGATGCATAATATTATAGTAGAGTAAAAAATTTCTAAAAAATAAGATAAATAGGCTGTTTTGTATTAAGCCTTATTTCCACTAACTATATCCAAAATATCTTCCGCCAGATCAATCACGTTTTGAGACTCTAGGTTAGGTTCTAAAGTAATTAATAGCATTTTCTTATCTAAGTAAAACGTTAGCAGTGACAACTTCTCACGTTCGACATATACAAAACGAGCTTTGCCCATAGTATCATCAAACCTTTCTCTCATAGATTTTCTAAGGGCAGTATGAGTCAAATACAATTCTTCGCTTGGTTGATCAACAATAGAATCAATTCCGTGACGCATTCCACCAGCTATCAAAGATCCAGTTTCATCAATTAATCCTGTATAGCGGATACCCTCGTTTAGCTCAAAAATAGTATCAATTATTTTTTGGTAGTCCATAAATAAATACAATAATCACTATTTATTGAATGTTAAGATTATCTTATGCTTATTTCAATATAATCCAAAAAACATTTTTATTCGAATATATAGAAATAGCAAAAACTTTGTAATTATAAAGATCTTATTATAAGTAAATCTCCTTAATCTTATTAACCTATAACGTATAAACGACATAACTTTTTAATATTTTTTTTGTTAATTAACATATGAGGAACAAAAGTATAGAAGAAAAGTATAGAAGAGAACTGGTGAAGAGAAAAGAAGCACTAGTTTGCAGATATCTCCCTCACACTCAAGTTCTTTATATCGACGTCTGAAGTTCCGTCCCATCGGAATGTAGCTATCGGACCTCCCCATGAAATTAATTCATCTGGGCTCCCCCCACATCTATCACCATCTTCACCGAACCCACCACTATCAGTATAGCCAAACACTTTCTTCCATGGACCGTCAACCTTTCCATCAGTATTTTCGTCGACCCAGTTTTCGAGTTTTACAGCTGGCTGACCATTTACGACAGTGTTATACATGACAGCTTTGTAGCCTATCCATCTATCTTCGATTGAACCTATGTTTTTCTGGGCAGGTGTAAAGGAATAACCGCCTGAATGCCATTGTTCTTTAGCAAAACGAGAACGTCCATCCTTGAATAAACCCCCTTTGTATGCTGTACCTTCACAGGGTTCATCGGAGTTATGATGACCACCACGGGAATACCATGTTAAATCAAAGTCAGAATCTGAAGCTGAATTTATCTTCACATATCCGGTCATTTCTATATTCCTCCAATCTTTAATGTCTTGCATGTATCCCTGGGTTGTCAGTTGTTTTTGATCGTACGTTTTAATAGTATCTTGGTGATAGCCAGCACTAGTCATTACATTCATCCTAACCTTATCAGATGTTACCTTATATGATCCATCAGCATTTTTCTTCAAGGTAAGTTTGGGATCAAACCTATTGTCAGAAGAAGGATTATTCATATTCATGAACCATTTTTCCCCATTTGGTTTGTCAGGATAAAGTTTCTGGATACCAAAGACATCTGTTTGGTTACTTTCACCTGGACTTGGACCTGGACCGGGGTCTGGACCTGGACCGGGGTCTGGACCTGGACCGGGGTCTGTTGATGATGGTTTAGAAAACGCTCGGATCTCAGCTATAGAAGCCCAATCATTTTCGGTATTACCATTAACAGTAACCCTGATGTATTTAGCATTCAAAGTAGAGTCTTTAAGAAGATAACGTTCATATGAGTTAGTTTTCTTTGTGCTCTGATCGGTTATAAGAGGAGTAAAGGTAGTACCGTCTTGGGATGTTGAGATTGAAAATTGATTTGTCCTTACATCACCCCGATGCCATGCAATATCTACAGCACAAAGTATGTCATTTTTCTCAAGCTCAATTTGA
>DATEOO010000212.1:0-3720 GCA_035274085.1 Candidatus Nitrosocosmicus sp. | reverse complement strand
TAAAGATTATTCAATCGGATTTAAAACAAAAAAAATAGAATGTTTACAACCAAGTTTAACTATCGACTCAATAAGTTGCAAGACTGTGGACAAAATCCATCCTAATGTTATGCTTAGTTTGCTCATCTCTCTCAATGTTTTTTATAGCTTTTAAAGGATGCACGAGTTTGGCTATTGACAATAGCAATATTGATATTAATTTCTGTAAATAATATAGCAGGTCATCTACGTGGAAGTCAAAGTCAAAAAATCTCAAATAAGTGGTGAGATTAATTGTCCTCCGAGTAAGAGTTATAGCCACAGGGCGATATTGATTTCGGCCCTTGCTAGTGGTAAGTCCCATATTAAGAATGTCTTGCTTTCCCGAGACACCCTTGCATCAGTTAATTGCATTAAAATGCTGGGAGTAAACGTCACTTCGCTTGACAGCGGGGGCGACCATGCAACGATACTTGGTTTTGATAAGTCAGAAAAACAACAGTCACATTATATGAAGAAGACAAAAAATGATATGACGGGCCTTGTAGGTACACAGGATCTCTTTGTAGAAAGTAACGGCGGCCTGCGAGGTTTTAAAACACCAAATGATGTGTTAAATGCCGACAATTCGGGTACAACAATTCGAATAACTACATCAATGTGTTCTTTGGTAAGTGACGGATATAGTATTTTGACAGGAGATAAGAGCCTTCGAAAAAGACCAATGGGTGATCTTATTAAAGCGCTAAATCAGTTGGGCGTTGATTGCTTTTCTACAAATCATAACTATTTTCCTCCACTTGTCGTAAAAGGAGGTGGGATTAAGGGAGGAACGACTAAAATTAGTGGAAAGGTCTCTAGTCAATTCATATCATCATTACTCATTTCTGGGATTTATTCTGAGAAACCCGTTACAATTCATGTCTTGGGCAACCAAGTTTCCAAACCGTATATTGATTCAACACTCTTTATGATGAAAAAATTCGGTATTCGTTTGGCAAATTCAGCTCATCGAGATGTTATTAGCAATTTAGATGATCGCCCAGATGAGTCTAAGGAATTCAGGATGGATCAAAAAATTTCAGAGGAATATAGGCTGCCATGCACATCTGAATACAAACCTCAAACTTTTCAAGTTCCCGGCGATTTTTCAACTGCAGCATTACTTTTTTCAGCAGCAATTCTGGCAGAAGGTGTGCTGGTGATAAAGAATTTAGATTTTACAATGCCACAGGGAGATATGGAAATTATCAATATTATTAAGAAAATGGGAGGTAGAATGGATGTCGATGAGGGTAATGGTATAGTTAAAGTAGATGGTTCGGTCAAACTAGACGGCGGGGATTTTAATTTGCTTAATACACCAGATTTACTTCCCGTCGTTGCAATTTTATCCTTAAAAGCCAAAGAAAAAACCACTATAACTGGAGTGTCACATGCAAGATATAAGGAAACTGACCGGGTTTCTATTATTTCCTCTCAATTAGCAAAATTTGGGGCTCAGATAAAAGAAGACAACGATTCGCTTACTATCTATCCCCCTGATAAATTAAAAAATGCGGTAATCAATTCGTTTGATGATCACCGACTCTTTATGGCTTTTACTATCGCTGGGCTTTCGACAGATCATTCAATTATCGATAGTGCGGATTCCGTTGATGTTTCCTATCCAAATTTTATAAGTGAGTTGAAAGGAACCGGTGCCCAAATTGAGCAGTTGGAAACTTAAACTTGTAAAATGTATATATTGATAATAGACAAAATTGACTAATCACATCCAGATTAAATATTAAAAAATATAATATACCAGAATTACAACTAAAAATTTATTCATGCCTTCAAATACCCTTGGGAGTTCATTCACTGTATCAAGTTTTGGTGAAAGTCATGGCAAATGTATAGGAGCTGTCATAGATGGCTGTCCAGCAGGACTAGATCTATCGGAGGCAGACATTCAACCCTTGCTTGATTTAAGGAAGCCTGGACAATCAATAATAACCACCCAAAGAAAAGAAACTGATACTGTTGAAATCCTTTCCGGTATTTTCAATGGGTTCACCACTGGTGCTCCGATTTGTATGATTATTTGGAATAAGGATTCTGATTCACGTTCTTATGATGAACTAATATCAAAACCAAGACCCGGTCACTCAGATTATACAGCTTTTTTAAAATATGGGGGATTCAATGACTATAGAGGAAGCGGACGATTTTCAGGCAGGTTAACTGCCACCATAGCAATGGGAGGTGCTGTAGCGTTGAAAATATTAAGAAACCATTTAAATATTGAAATAATAAGTTATACAAAATCTATTGGGAATATAACGATGGATACAGCAGACATACCTTTTGACACTCTTTCTAAAAACAGGTATCTTAATGATGTTCGCTGTCCTGACCAGGAAATTGCTATGAAGATGAGGGATTCAATATTGTCTGCTAGAAAAGAGGGTGATTCACTTGGAGGCGTTATTGAGTGTATGATTCAAGGAGTGCCAGTAGGATTAGGAGAACCGATTTTTGAATCAATAGAATCAGATATTTCAAAAGGCATTTTTAGCATTCCTGCTGTAAAGGGCCTTGAATTTGGGTCTGGATTCACAGGTTCAACTATGAAGGGATCTCAAAATAATGATCCTTTTGTGATTGATAAATCCACCGGTAAAATCATTACTGAAACTAACAAGTCAGGCGGTATATTGGGTGGAATCACTGATGGGATGCCAATAGTATTTAGGGTCGCTTTCAAACCCGCCGCCTCTATACCAAGGCCTCAGAGAACCGTGAATTTGAGGGATATGACTGAAGCTCAATTAATTGTATCAGGTAGGCATGATCCTTGTGTAGTACCTAGGGCCCCACCAGTAGTAGATAGCATAGCCGCCATTGTACTGCTGGACTGCTGTTTGAAATCAGCTCTTGTACCAAGGGTTATACGTTAGGGACTCGAAAATGACGATAGAAGAAGTCAATATTTTGAGAAATGACATGAAAGAAATTACAAAGCAGATCATGGAACTAGTCAATCAAAGGATGGAAATTGCAAAAAAAATAGGAACTATAAAGACCAATTTGGATATTGATATTATTGATGATAAGGTAGAACTAGGGATCAAGAGTTATCTATTTAGTAACTCTAAATATATGAATTTAGATCCAGAGTTTTCTGGAAGAATTGTTAACATGCTGATTAACGAATCAATTAGAATCCAGAATTTGGAAAAAAATAAGATGAAAGGAAACCAAGAAGCAAATAGACCTAGAACCGTTTCTTCTGACCAGTCCTCTCGGTCCATATTTATTAAGCAAGAAGTTAATTCGCATCACAAATTTGAAATTAAATCTCATTTGGATGTGTTTAATGCAGCAAAAAATATGGAATTACAAGGATTTAAAATTATACACATGGAAGTAGGGGAACCTGATTTTCTGCCGCCAAATGAGGTCAAAAAAGAATTAACCCAGATTTATGATATGCACAAGTTTCATTATACTCAAACTGCAGGTATCAAAGAATTGCGAGTCGGCTTGGCAAATCATCTTTCTAGTTTCTCATTGAAAAACGGTTTTGAAATTTTTGAACCAATTAGTCCTGACAAAATTATTGTTACGCCAGGTGGTCGGTTTGGGATATTTTGTGCATTTTCTGCGCTATTAAAACCAGGTGATGAAATAATCACAATTGAACCCGCCTGGCCAGCTTGCTCTGATTGCGCAAATTACTTGGGCGTAAAGAATAGG
>DATEOO010000211.1:0-2224 GCA_035274085.1 Candidatus Nitrosocosmicus sp. | reverse complement strand
TGGATTTGTTGGTAGAAATAGATAAGAGGAAAGATTTCACGCTATCTACAAGATTCATTTGATTTAACATGACTTGATTTGATCGTATGAACACAATCCTTCTTTTTCTGCACTCAGTGTGGCCAGATCTCTAAAAAGATCAAGTTGTTATCAAATCCATTCTGGACGCTTCCATAGCCCTTTTTATTTCTAAGGAGATTCTCCTGCCCATACTCATCGGAGTCTCAAACAACAAATCCGAATAAGGTGAACCAGAAATGTACAAGTTTGTTCCGGCTACAATGCGCGCTGAAAATTCAAATGCTATAAAATTAGCATTATTATCATAAACACCTTCAATACAAAATGGTCCAGGCATTCCCGGTGGCACTAATTTTTTTGATGATTCAACAAATCGTTCACCCATAGAATAAACCTCAGGAAGCAAAGATTCTCTTAGTACAATTGGTATATTTCCAACTACAGTATATGAAGGCTCAATATTAGAAGATATTTGATACTTTGATGGGATTCGCCCTATGGCATCTATATCAGTTTCATAACGTCTATCTATACCTAGTAACTCGAGTTCATTGGTGATAGGTGAATAAAAGTATTGTAAATAAACAGGTACTCCGTTAGCATATTTTTGTATAAACAGATTTTCCTCGGATTCTATTACATGTGATTTTATTAGTTTTTGTGCTTGTTCTTCGAATTCGTTTTTATCAGTTACCAAGAAATATCCTTTTCCTCCAGCTGCTCCATGCAATTTCACTATACACAAGCCATCGATTTCATTTTTGGAGGATATTTGAGTCGGCGATGGTAACTTTGATTCATTCATTAATTGTTGTTTTAGCATCCTATCTGATTCCCATCTTAGAATCCATTTATTACCAAATACAGGTATCTTAATATTCTCCAGTTCATCCATATTTAATGTAGAAATCAAGGTTCCGTGAGGTATCAAGATTGGACTATATTTTTGAATTAATCGGTCTTGAAAACTTTTATTTACAATTTCTTTAAAATTCTTGATCGATACAATATTGTCAATAAATTTGAATCGTTTATACAAGTCAAATCGTTTTTCTTCACATATTAACAAGGTATTGAAACCTTCATCTTTTGCTCCTTTTAATACCTGTAACGAGCAATGTGAGCCCAAAGTCATAACAGTTTGCTTATCGATACCTAGACTGATAGTTCTTTTAGCATTTTGATCATTCATAATTCATAACCCGTCCAATAATTGAAATTCTATCAGAGATTAATTTTTTTGTTTCGCATCAAATTTCAAACAATACAGATGATTGATATCTAGTTATAAAGAGTGAAAAAAAGATAAAGAGAGAAATTATATGATGACCACTAATACCATATGGACACAATTAGTAAATATTAGTCAAAAATTACTTTTAATTAGTGAATGTCTAAAGAAGGATATAACGTCATAAGTAAAAAAGTGGTCCATGAAGGTCCAGTAAGGTTAAGAATAGATACATTCAACTACAATGGAAAAATCTTTAAAAAAGAAGTAGTTGAGCATAGTCCTTCAGTCGGAATAATTCCCGTTGTAAATAAAGAAGAGATTTTGCTAATTAAACAATTCAGACATGCTGTAAACAAATCTTTAATTGAAATACCTGCAGGCAAGATTGAAATCAACGAGTTACCCTATGAAGCAGCAAAAAGGGAGTTAGCAGAAGAAACAGGATATACAGGTGGGTTAAAACAGCTTACTCGATGTTTTTTGGCACCAAGTTATGATACCGAATTAATGCATTTTTTCGTTGCAGAAAATATGTCTAAACTGGACAACCCAACTAAAATGGATGAGGATGAAAACATCACTAGTTTTGTTATTAAATTAAAGGATGCTCTCAAATACTGTTACGATGGAACAATAATAGACTGCAAAACTGTTACAGCAATATTCCTCTATTATTTTACCCTAAACAATGGTAATGAATTTAGAAATAAGTAGATTTGATATAATTGATAATTTCAGATAATGAGGGGTTGTCACCAAATAGGTTTCCTACATGGAGTGAGGATAATAGATTTGCAAAACAAATTTTCTCTATAGTTGTGAATCCATGTAATTGTCCAAACATGAAACCGGCATCCCATGCATCTCCCGCTCCACTTACAATATCAATTTTAGATGGAACAATTGAATCTACAAATAACGATTCATGACCATCAGATATTGCAGCTCCCCTAGTTGTATGTATACATA
>DATEOO010000210.1:0-2602 GCA_035274085.1 Candidatus Nitrosocosmicus sp. | reverse complement strand
TTAATTAATAAAGTATTAAATGTTACCCAATTAGAAAATGAATTGTTATTATTAAATAAAGAAAAATTTAGTTTAGAGAAATTGATACTAGAGATTGTAAGAGAATATAATAATAACATGCATCTCCTAAATAAAAATCAGTTAGAAATCAAGTACGAGCCCAGACTTATCGATAATCATAATACCAGCTCTGAAAGCGGAAGAAATTTCGGATACGTGTTAGCGGATAGAACACTAATTATTCAGGTTATTATGAACATTTTAGAAAATGCAGTTGAATTTACAGATAGGGGGACAATCACATTGAGGTTAGATGAGAATAGGACAACCCATGAGATTTTATTAACCATTAGTGATTCAGGACGCGGGATAGACCCAGAAATTTTACCTAATTTATTTACCAAGTTCGTATCAAAATCACGCAAAGGGACCGGATTGGGTTTGTACATTTCTAGGAAAATAATCGAGACACATGGGGGAAAGATATGGGCTGAAAATTGTTACAATGAAAATAACGAAATTGAAGGTTCAAAGTTTACATTGACTTTACCATCAATAGCCGACTAGGAACTTCACATTTGTATTATTATCGGGAAATTATGTTTAGGTAACAAGTAAAAAATTCTGTCCCTTTTGAACTATAAGGACCGAGGTTGAAAATTTCTTCAAGAAGTAAATGAATTAATATAAATGGTAGCATTTGTTATTTTTTTTACCTTTATTGTGCGAATAATCTTCCATAATAATAGAGTGTGGATTAAACTTTTTTGAATAGAAAAACATTACCTTAAATAATGTGAAATTTGTTGGACAATTGGCTAGGTAAGATCATTCCGTAATACGATCCGATATCTTGCTTTTCCTGCGCTAAGGTGTTCCAGGGCTTCATTAACTTTAGATAATGGATATTCCTCAACAAGTGGTTCAATCTTATGTCGTGCACAAAATTCAAGCATAGTCAAGATAACCACAGGACCTCCCGTGGGGGAAGCTCCTATTGATCTTTCATGAGAAATCAATGGAGACATCGTGGCCTTTATCTGGGGGACGGCTCCAACTATATGCAATTTACCTCCGGGTGTAAGAGTATTGATATAAGCATCCCAATCTAGATCAACATTTGCAGTTACAAGAATCATCTTAAATTTATTTGCTAATGCGTTCAGATTATCAGGATTATTTGAATTTATAAAATGATGTGCCCCAAATTTTCTAGCTTCTTTTTCTTTTTTAGGATTGGTAGAGAAAGCTGTAACTTCACATCCCCATGCATTGAGAAAAAGGAGCGCCATATGACCAAGCCCCCCTATTCCTACTACTGCGACATGATCTGTAGCTTTGATCCCATTTTGAACGATGGGATTAAAGACTGTGATACCGCCACAAAAGAGCGGGCCTGCTGTTTTAATATCTAGGTTTCGCGGGAGTGGAAAAGCCCATAAGGCTTGACAGCGGATCTTGTTTCCAAATCCGCCATGTCTACCCACAATTACATCTTCTCCTGTTAAACATCGGTTATGATACCCACTCAAACATTGTTCACACGTCTGACATGAACGAGATCTCCAGCCAACTCCTACTCTTTGACCTATTTTTAGGTGCGTTACCATTTTTCCTACAGCTGAAATTTTTCCAACTATTTCATGTCCTGGGACAAATGGATACTTTGTGATCCCCCATTCATTCTTGAGCATGTGTAAATCGCTATAACAGATCCCGCAATACTCAACATCTATATCGACTTCATCAGGTTTGAGTGATCCTAACTCATATTCAATAGGCTTTAATTTTGATCCTGATTTAGTTGCAGCAAAGGCTTGGACTTTCATGATACTAGTCCGTATGTATTCTATAAATAAATAATTATTTGTATTTAAAACCGACCTTGTATCATTAAGAAAATAAAATTCTAGAAATTGCATATTATATTGGTAAATGCAGGTCTCAATCGGCCATGAAATCCTATGCCGTATTTTAATTATCTTAAAGTCTTTTCTGCAAATTCATTCAAATCTCAAAATCTATAGTGAAAAATAAAGGTGACAATCTTTTATATTTAGATATGTCGTCTGCAAATGAAAAAAAAATTTCAATCATAAAGACCGTAGGAATTTTGATATTTAATGATGTAGAAGTTTTGGATGTTGCTGGTCCATTTGAAGTTTTTTCGATGACGCGTCTTGATGAGAACAAAAGATACGAAACGTCATCACCATTTCGAGTTGTACTACTATCGGAATCAAAAACACCTGTCATTGCAATCGGAGGATTAAAGCTAACTCCTGATTTTACCTTTGATGATTGTCCGACATTAGATTTATTTGTTATACCCGGCGGATGGGGTACGCGTAGAGAGGTAAATAATCTTGTATTGCTCCAAAAGATATCAAAACTATCTAAAAAATCCACATTGACCGCATCAGTATGTACAGGATCGAGTCTAATCGGAAAGGCGGGACTTTTGGATGGGAAAAAAGCTACTACTCATTGGAGAACATTTAATTTTCTACGTGACTCTGCACCCAGGGCACAAATACAAAAAGATGTAATTTTTACAATTGATGGAACTATATTTACTTCTGCAGGCGTTGCTTCAGGCATA
>DATEOO010000209.1:0-2881 GCA_035274085.1 Candidatus Nitrosocosmicus sp. | reverse complement strand
TAATTGAAAAGTCATTAGCGACATAGTGTCATCTTTGGTTAATAAGTTATGAACAAAATTTTATACACATAGTATCAATTTTTCATATTATGTTATCCTCATACGAATTATCACCAGTATTTTTGTCGATGTTATCAATCATCAATTTTTTCTGGGTGTAGACATTTACTTCTTTGGGTACAGAAGTATCCAAAATCTTTCGAATTTTTTCGGCACGCATGTTTCCAAGGCCTGGTACCCTGGCAAGATCTGCTATCGAAGCATTCAATACATTTGTAGGAGAATGAAATTTATCCAGTAATCTTGTAGCTAATTTATAACCTATTCCAGGTAAAGAAGTAAGCACGTATAATTGTTGAAGAAGAAATGGATTTGACTTTTTTATCTTTTTAAGCAATGGTCCATCGTTTTTGCTCCTAAATTGATTTGAAGCTAATAAAACTAACAATTCAGCAGTATAAAATACAGAATCAGTATATAAAATTGGAATTCGGAAATCAAGTGCTACTTTTATCAAAGTTTCATATGCTACCCGTATCTTATCTATTATTAATTTAGAATCATTTTCAAAATGCTCTCTTGTATCAAGGTCTGTTAGATTTCCTTCTATAATAATCAGTGGCTTAGCATAATAATTTATTAAATCTGAACATTGAATAAATATGCGACCATCATAGACAGAATTTATTAAATCATATATGGTTTTTCTTTCAATAACGGTTTCAGAGGAAACGATATAATCTCCAACTGCTAATTGTTTATAATCGACAAATACCCCACTAAGTTTAAGTAAATTAGGAACTCGACTATTTTTCTCTCGCTCATCTGCAACAATTCGAATAGCCAATGAAATAATAAAAAAGCATATTCTTAATTAACATTCATAAGAAAAAAGTTGTTATTGTGCAGGTTGATTAAATTTATTGGATTGTGATCCCCCTTGAGCCATATGCATCATTTGATTAATCTTGTTTTCTACTTCTTTTAGATTTTCCTTGACCCTGGATTCTTGTTTGCCCAAAACTACAATCCTGGTATTTGAAAGCTCTTTTTTTTCTTCTAGTTCTTTTATCAAATTATCCCTGTCAGATTTAACCATCAAAGGGCCTGCCAGTTTGTATACGACATCATCAGGAGTAGTTTTCTTTAACTCCTCCAAGGCTCTTTCTGTTTCAGATATTTCTAATTCAACCTGTTGTTTTTGCATCATTATTGCTTGAAGGTTTTGCTGCAATTGTTGCAATCTTGCAAGTTGCTCTTTTAGCCATGGAGGAAGCTCTTGTTCACTCATTGTTAATACAAAGTAACTAAATATTCACTAAGATAAAAATTATTACACTAATATATCATTTGTCAATATGCAGTACCGAATATGCTAAATCCACTAGTCTCAAAAAAGATAGTAATGACGCACGGAATTTAGACATATTGTTACCGGATATTGACAAGATAATATAGTTATTTTCAATAGAAACAGTAACATTGGTATCAAAATCAGGGGTGGATTGAATATCGCCTTTTAATGCAATAAAAATAGAATTCAAGGGTTTTTTTAAAATATCATCATTATTATTAGGCGGGAAAAATCCCTTGTTGTAGTTTTTATGCTCTGCATCAAAATAAATAAAAATTTTAGCCTTGAAGCTTTCCAAGATTTACGTCATAGGCTCCTGCTGCGATTTTATATTCGCATTTATTACACTGCCATATACCCATTGCTACTCTTTTAAATTTTAATGAAGTACAGTTTGGACATCGTCTTTTTTGTTTTAATGTCCTATAGACCTTACCATATCTTTTTCGTACGGTAGCACCAAACTTAACACCCAAACCTTTTAGTGCTGTTGAACCCTTTTTTCTTTTAACCTTTAATTCAACTCCTTTATTTTAGAGCGCATTTCCTCTCCTTTAATTCTTGCTATTTCAGAGAACTGGACAATTTGATTGACAGAAAAAGGGCCTGTAAAGCCTTTTTGTACAGCGACTATATTTCCATCGGATTGAGTTGTCATAGTTATACGGCCATCCATGCAAGCTTCCTCTTCTGTTGTTGGATCTAACAAGACCGATTCTCCAATCCTAACTGCAGTAATTGATACAGGCATTGTGGTAATGGGTGGAGGCATAGTTTTACCAGTATCAACTACCTGTTCGTCTTTAATTTCATAGATCGGAAATTTACTTGTTAAAAGAGCAGCCACTACTGCATAAGAGGTAGCATCTAACAAATTACCATCGCTGTTTATTATACTACAATCAACAAAAACAGTATAAACTATTTTTCCAGGAATCAAAACCAATTTATCTAAATCTAGCATTCCTGATTCGCGTATCCCTCTATCCACAACCCTTGATAATTCTATCGCGTCCTCGTCAGGAGGTCCAGGTTCAACATGTGGAGAGGCAGTAGGTAAAACTTCTGCAGACATGATCAATGCACCTTTATTTTCTAATCCTTCAAATGGTTCGCCTGTTTCAACTTTAACACCTGCTATAACTTCGGTATTACCCAGCTTTACCTTCGCAGAACCGGAGGCTTTGTCTATTATTCCTATTTCAATTTCAAAATTTCTGTACGACTCAAAATCGCGGCCGTCCAATCTTTTCCCTCTTGACAAAGCTTCTAGCATCTGTTGTTTTCGTAATTGTTCAACTATTACGGTAGAACGTTTAGATGAGCTCATGCTTCTTCTTTCAACTCCATTTCATTACCAAAATACTTTTTCATTAGTGCTTCTTTTTGTATTTCGTATACTGACTTGCATCCACTGATTGCTTTTTCCAGGCATTCACTAAATTGAGCTGTAGTTAACTTGCCATCCAACTGCAACAAAGTTACTTGTTCCAAATTGGGCAAATAAGCTACAGGCATATCTGCATC
>DATEOO010000208.1:0-3744 GCA_035274085.1 Candidatus Nitrosocosmicus sp. | reverse complement strand
TTGATGAACTCTCCTGTATTCTTTAAAATATTGTTTCCTATTATTACCTTCCTAGGTAATTGCATTACATGAGTCAAGTGAAAACTCATTTATTCATAAATAATTGAGAAAATTTGTGAAAAAAACTAGAAAAGTTTTTTTAAGGTTATTCTTCAGGTTTAGCTTCTACCAAATCTGCTGTAGCATAACCTCTTCCTACTCTAGTAATTTTAACTTTGACCTTGTCTCCTACTTTCGTATTCGGAACGAAAATAACTAATCCTTGAATCCTTCCTACACCTGCATCTCCTCTTTTACTCATAGATTCTATATCTATTTCATGTTCTTCTCCTGCATTTACTGGGGATGGCTTAAAAAATCTGTTGTAGCTACCGCCTCCATTGCCGTTACCGCCTCCATTGCTATTGCTTCTATTATTGGAGTATCTTCTTTGACTATTGTCACCTTGTGAAATTTGTTCTATTCCTGATGGTTGTGATTCACTGTTTTCCAAACTATATCAGTACACTACTATAATATTATTGGATATTTCAACTTTGATATTCTTAGATCAGAGAAAGAGGTAAATTATGTTAAAATACTTTTTTATTTATTAAAATACTGTATGCAAACCTCATTGCAAATTGAAGGGTTGATAAAGGAGTTCATGGATGTGAGAAATACAACCTTGGAATTATTTTCTCCTCTGGATATTGAGGATGCAGTGATGCAGTCGAACGATTTTGGAAGCCCCCCTAATTGGCACATAGCACATGTAACCTGGTTTTTTCATAAAATATTAGAGAAATATTCTAAAAGCGATAACAGCTATGATGAGGATTTTAATCTCTCCTACTTGAACTCATATTATCAAAAATACGGCTCAATTCTCAAGAAAAGTGACAGAGGTAGATATCCAAGACCCACTGTCATGCAAACTATCAAGTATAGGAAAGAAATAGAGAAACTATTTGTAGACTTTGTAAAATTTAGGACCAAAGACTCAAAAAACTATTCCGATGGATTAATTTTGGATATCTATACTGCAATTAATCACGAAAGACAACACCAGGAACTGATGATTTATGATTTTCAGTACTATTATAATCGATTTCTTGACGATTCTGATAACTATGTTCCAAGAAATGCCACTACAACTACAACGCTTGTCGTGGAACCAGTTCTAAAGGAAATGATAACTGTCGACGGTGGCATATATTTGATAGGATATAATGGTAAAGAGTTTTGTTACGATAATGAGCTTCCAGAAAACAAAGTGTATTTAAACAAATACAAGATTGATAATAAATTAGTCACAAACCGCGAATTCCTGGAATTTATTGATGCAGGCGGATATCAAAATTATCGGTATTGGTTGGCAGATGGCTGGGAATTGGTGTTATCTGAAAATTGGAACTCGCCGCTTTATTGGGTGTTTGACAAAGTTGATAACAAATGGAAAAAAAAGGATTTTCGCGGTACCTTGGAAATTAGAATGGATGAACCAGTCGTAAATTTGAGCTATTATGAAGCTGACGCTTTTTGTAAATGGGCCAAAAAGAGATTGCCAACTGAAGCCGAATGGGAAAAAGCTGCTTCATGGGATAACAAATCTAATTCAAAAACAATTTATCCCTGGGGTAATACTCCCATAACAAATGACCACGCCAATTTGCTAGATTCTTACATATGGCACCCTGCAGAAGCAGGCAGTTATCCAAAGGGCAAGAGCCACTACGGATGTTATCAAATGCTCGGGGATGTCTGGGAATGGACTTCGTCTGAATACGTGTTATATCCGGGTTTCCAATCGAGATTTGAGGAATACACTGACAAATGGGCCATTAACCAGAAGGTACTTCGTGGAGGAAGCTTTGCCACTCCGAAAGAGCAAATACGAAATAGCTACAGAAACTATTTCAAGCCTCATGATAGGATACTTTTTTCAGGTTTTAGATGTGCAGCTGACGCATGACTTTCCAATGGATATAATTGGATCATTTTGTCAATCTGAGATTTCTAGTTTTACTTTCTTTAAAATGGAAAAATCTTGGCCTTCTAGACCTATCATTAAAGAGTAGTTTCCTGAAGGTACATACTGGTTTCCGCGTAGTGTGAGATCTATCTTCCCTAAATGGGTTGTTTCAGTATCCTTTACTTCCTGAGCTTTGATTTTCAGGATTTGAGGATCAAAGGAATAATTCATATTCATTAGGCCTCCATTAGGAACAAATGTTCCTGCAATTATTGGCTTAAAATAGATCGTATCATTGTTGTTGAAAGGTGGTACCTTTTTTTGAAAGTCTAAACTTGGATAACTCTTATTAACAGATATCTCTATACTTTCTGTGTCATTGTTACTGTTACGCAAGCTCATTACTTTAGGATTAATGGAAAGAGATATGGGAATAACTTTATTCAAATCAACAAAACCTATCTTATTTTCTGATTGTTCTGTAAACCATACACGCGATCCAATTTCTGCAGATTTATTAGAGGACGATCCTATTGATACATCGAATTGCAATAAGTTAGAATAACCACATTGGATATTACGATTGTTTGGGTCACATACAGAATAATAAATATTTTGTGTTGGGATCCAATATTCTATCAAGGTATCATTGTCTGGGACAAATCTAGCAATTTTATTTCCGACATGCTCGTTAGTCCAAATCGAATTATCTTTGGTGGTCTTTATCCAATAGGGTAAGGTATTTTTATAAAGATCTACTGATTCGTTTGAAATGTCGTAGTAATCAATTCCTATAATTCTAGATGAAAGGGGTGATGTTACAACATGTTCAATATTCGGACTTGTTAAGTTATTTGAGTTGTCTGGAGGAGATATCATGTAAAAAGAGCTTGTAGCATGGTCTGTGATCCAAACTTTACCATGAGAATCCACTGCTATCCCTGTTGGGGATTTAATAGTCGTAGGTAATTCGAATATATTGAATTTATTATCCTTTATGCTATACTTTATTAAGACACCTTTTTTTTCAAACGCAAGAGCTGTAATCCAAACTATTTTATTTTCCTTATCAACTGCCAGCGAACCTAGTCCCACTTCGTAGATTGGAATAGTTTGAAATACATTCTTTAGCGGAATTGGGATTTCTTCCAGTCCTTCTGAGGTTCCATTTATCATCTTATCTATCTGACCATGCCACAAAGATAGGGATCTTATTCCTACAAAATACATGCTATTATTATTTTCAAATCCCAGGGATATGGGATAAGAGGTAGAAAAAAACTCTGATTGAAAGGGGATTGGATAATTATAGAATTTTTTTTCTATTTTGTCAAATTTCCATAACGAATTTAATTTTTCATCCGTGAACCATAGATTATTCTTCGTATTATCTAGTTTTAGATCCCAACTCCAAGAATTGCCTGCCGGTAGATCTCTTGAATACCAGAAAGGTATTCTATATGATTCAAATGTTTGTTTATTCGGATCAAATTCAAATAATGTTCCGTTTCTAGTCGAAACAAACCATACCTTGTTGTCTACATTATCATAAGTAATGGCTATAGGGATACTACATGTCTCAGGCACCTTAAATTCTGTTACAAAATAATTAGAATTTGGTGGACTATCCATTCCACAATTCCACTTTTCATATTCCAAAATTTGATTGGCCATTTGTTCTTTATTTGTAAACGCCATTGCGTTAGGATAGGCAATAATCATTGAAAAGCCAAAAATTGACAATAGAATAAATGAAAGAATTACAACTCTTCTCTTTTTAATCATAATAA
>DATEOO010000207.1:0-2255 GCA_035274085.1 Candidatus Nitrosocosmicus sp. | reverse complement strand
ATAATCTTTAGTTTTATTTAATGTCTTTTCAAGTCTTTCAAAGAAATCAATAAGTGCAAAATTATTATTGTTTTCATGCTCATTTTTGATTTCTCGCTTTAATCTTTCTCTATAGTATTCGAATGAACAATGAATTACATCAGTATACCTCAAATAATTGTTCTTGGGGGTATCAAAAACCATAGTTCTTCCGTATGTAAATAAATCATATAATGCTTTTCTTGACATGAACTTTTATTAATCATCAAGAAATTTGGTGCAATCTACATCAGTCTTGAATCAGGGATGTTTACGATCAGTAATTCATTAAAGCATAAAAAGAATAAAAAGTACAATATTGAAACAATGACATATTTGATTAAATAAAGGGGATAAGATGCATATCCGGACATTTGTTATTCACGTAAATTTTGAGTAGGACTAAGGATGAAATATTGATCTGATTCTTATGATTAATGTATATATATTGATATAATTTTTGACAAAATGGGATCAGTATCATAGTCTTTTACTGGTTTAGGTACCAATCCGTGTAAATACATCAGAAACCGAAAATTGTTTACATATTTGACAATCAGACAATATCTAATCTAACAATTTAATCGTAACAGGTCCCCCGCTAAGAGATTTTTGTTCCAAACGGATAATTGATCGCTTTCCACGATACATAACGTAAGTTTCAAACTCTTTTTCTCCGTATTCAAATTTGACCTTTTTGTTTAACCATTCTTTAGGGACCACGGCAGTAAGCCCCAAGCCCGGTACTTGTCTAAAATGGGTCTTGCAGGTCATATTCTCTTGAAACATATTAATATATAATGTCAAAAGATAAAAAACTTATTGAACGAATGTTATTATATTATATGTTTTAAGTATTGTGTGTAAATATCAATCTAAACTTTGATTGGAAACATTTTCCATTTTCCTTCAAAAATATAAAAGCCGTAGCTTTCCCATAGTATCATGTAAATAATAATAATAATAATTATTAATATTTATGGACTATAATATCAAAGTAGAGAATAAAGTACATTTACACTACTCCTAGCCCAAAATCTTGTATCTTTTCTTGAAATCAGAGAAATACATTTAGAATGATTCAAACAAACAAAATATTTAAAGTTCATGGGTTCCAAAGGTTATTTTATCCAAATAATGGTTCATTAACGTTATCTATATGAAACCAATGGTAATAAAGACCATTATATACCAATGTTTATATAAGACGATAGATAACTATGAGTAATGTCAAAACAAGATAAAAAAGAAACATCTACATCCACAACCAGTTCAACTACAAGAGATAATATAGATCAAGCAGTTCAACTCAATAGTGAAATTTTCAACCGAGCAGTAGAAGAGAATACACAATCTCTAAATCAGGTATTTGATGAATCCAAAAAAAGTATTGAAAGAAATATCTCTGAAGCAAAAAATCAGATCCCACTATACACAAAATCAATTAATGAAGTTCAAGAGCAAGCTGTTCAAGCTACAAGAGATATCGCAGAAAACTACCTCGATTATCAAAAACAAACCATTGATTCATTTCAATCTATTGTAAAACCATATTTCGAAAATGCTAATAACCAGTTATGGAATAACCAAGACATATTTAGAAGATATCCAGAAATCTATTCAAAAATAGCCAATAACTATGCAGAAAATACAGTAGCTATTAGCCGAGTAATGAATAATATTGCATTTTCAAATGTTGAAATAGTAAAAACAGTAATCAACAACACAAAAGAACAATCAAAGCAATTTGCAGAAATAGGAAAGAGAAACGCACGAGTTTACGAATCTTTCGAAAGAGAAAATAGAAACAGCTTTTAAATAAGATATAGCTATTGGCTACAGATTAGTCAAGAGCTTTTTTTACCCCTTTTTTATTACACAATATTCTATAGCAGAAAGGCAATATTTAGCATCGTGTGCCTAAAAGAATAATCCAGATTTTCTAATATCCAGTATTTATTTGGTCTGCATTGAAAGTCTTTTTGTTTACTGTATAAATGGTAAATCCATACACCGCGTGTTAGTAAAAAACTATGTAGATACAAACACGCTCTCGATCTGTATTAATTTGTGATTTTTTGTAAAATATGAATATTTAAAATAAAGATACTTTGAATAATAGCTATTAATCTTTCTTCAAAAATTGGTCCATTACTAAAACAGCATATCTATCATCATAGCAGGCATGTCTGTTCATCAAGTCTAATTGATAACAATTTATTATCAGATTTTCATAT
>DATEOO010000206.1:0-7392 GCA_035274085.1 Candidatus Nitrosocosmicus sp. | reverse complement strand
TCTTTAGAATACTTACTGTAGTAGTAATTCAATCTACATTAAGAAGCAAGAATATAAAAAGTAAGCAAAAGATTAGATAAAATTATGTGCCATGCAATAAAAAAAATAATAGAAGCGCTTTGATCAATTTAACACGAGAATTGCATAATTTAATACTGAAGCAATAATTATCCATACCATATATGGGATTAAGAGCATAGCAGCATATTTTGAAACTCTTTTGGCATAAATTATTGTAACTGCTACCATGGCATCTAAAATTAAAACATCAATTAATCCTAATAGAGGTGATCTTAATCCAAAAAACAAGGAGGACCACAAAGTATTTAGAATTAGTTGAATTCCAAATACTATAAAAAAGATGTTTCTGGTCTTTGATTTTAACTCATTTTCCCAGACTATGTACAATGATACACCCATAAGAAAATACAAGATAATCCAAACAGGACCAAATATCCAATCAGGTGGAGCAAAGAAAGGTTTTTCCAATGTGATATACCAGCCTGGGATTGCTTCAAAAGTAACCAACGAACCAAATACGCCTGCAGACTGACAGATAATTATTGAAGCAATGAATTTAAGAACTTTTTTGTTCATATGGTATATTTGATCTGTTTATAGTCTAGACCTAAATATTTATCAATTAACAGATCCCATGTATCTCATGGATTCGAAGCCCACAGAATTAATAATTCCATAGTACGTTCCCATTCAATTCTTTTGGAAAATGAAGGTTTAAAACCAAACTGTAACTATGATGGCATCAATATAACAATCAAATAGTAACTAAATTTTGGATCCTTAAATAATTTGTAAACTATGATATGCTATGAATGGTTATGAGGTCGATGGTGTAAAAAATTCAAATGAGAATTCAGCGAATGTCAAAGCATCATTCCTTTGCGATAAATGCGACGAGACATTTGGTTCACGGCAAGAATTAAAAGAGCATGGTATCAGAGCCCATCAATTACTCTAGTTTTCTTCAATATCTTCTTCGTTTATAATATTGAATATTTGTATCTAGAACTACATCAACAGATGATATTGGAAATACAATTAGACTAAGAAACTCATGTACAAACAAAATACATAATACAAAATTGAAAAGGCTTTGAATATGGTAAATACAAGGTTAACAAATATAGTAAGATGCAGATTATTTATAACCAATATTGATAACTTGAAATCGATTGGAAAAGCACATTCAGAATTCTATAGTGAATTAAAACCTGCAACCATGAGGGTAGAAATAAAAAGACTTGTTCGACCAGAAATGATCGTAGAGTTAGAAGTGGATGCCTTGACAGATATTGATACCTCCTAAATACAAATTTTAAAAATTATTAGTATTAATCAGTTAACAGTTTGGCATTGATGACTTTATTAATTATTCTAGTTTATTTCCTAATGTAATTATCCCTTTATATTGCAGTATAGACCCTATTTTAGGTCATATCCTATACAATTCTCTTGCGACTAACATTTCAGTCGGATGATAAATTATAGGTCTAGGGTATCTTAGCAAGTCTTTATGGTTTTTCTCATTGCTGTTCTGAAAGTAATCATAATTATGCCAATCACTTTCGTTAACTTTAAACCATTGATGAATCAATTTTTTAGGAACCGATCTTAGTTCGGGTATCCATTTTTTTATATAAAAAGACTCTGGGTCGATCTTTTTTTGTTGTAACCACGGATTAAATGTTCTAAAATAGGGTAAAGCATCGCATCCAGTCGATGCAACCCATTGCCAATTGCCATTATTAATACATGGATCATAATCAACTAGTTTTAGAGCAAAATACCTTTCTCCATAACGCCAATCAATATGAAGGTCTTTAACAAGAAACGATGCAGTGATTAACCTAGCACGATTATGCATGAAACCAGTTTCATTAAGTTCCCTCATTCCCGCATCAACTATTGGAAATCCTGTTTTACCATTACACCACATTTCAAATTGCTTTGGATCATTTCGCCATTGAACAGTATTATTTGCATTCCTGTATTTCTCTTGGAATGGTCCAACAAATACATGTGGAAAGTGAAATCCAATGTATGTAAAGAAATCTCTCCAATATAATTGCCGTAACAATGGGTGATCCTCTCCTAATTCATTATGAATGATAAAAAATGCTTCCCTTATAGAACATAGTCCAAATTTAAGATATGCAGAAAGATAACTAGTTGCTTTCTTTTCAACGATATCTTTATTTTCTTTATAATTTTTTAGTCTATTTCCTAAGGTCGATACCATCTTTGTAAATCCCTTTCTTCCTCCTGGCAATGGAATGTTACTTCTCTGGTGATGATCTGATATTATAGGATCAAAAAACTGGTCTAAATCTACGATTCTTTTGTCATCGTCAAAATTTTCTAACATATTTTTAGAGTCGAAAGAATGGAGACGGTCTTTATGCATGCTGAAGTCATAATTATTCACTTTTTTAATAGGTATCTGAATTGCTTTGGTATAGTATTGAAAAAAGACTTTATATGGTTTATTTCCTGAATTTAGTATGTCTTCGGGTTCATGTAAAAGATTGTCTGCAGATTCAATAAATTCTACATTCTTAGATTTGCAGATTCTGCTAATTGACATATCTCTTTTTATGCTATAAGGAGTATAATCTCTATTAATAAAAACAGCCCGTATTTTGTTATCTGACGTTAGTATGTTATTAATTAACAAAGACGGATCGCCATATAAAAAGAGCAGTTTTGGATTTTGATTTGCATAAATTGGTTTACTTCTAAAATCTTTGTCGCTTGGTAGGGGCGGTTTATTTGCTGATTTATCCAATTGATTAAATTGTATCTGCAGATCTATGAGAGATTCTTTTAAGAAATGTAAGAGATGATATCTTTTTTGATATCTGTTATACAATCTTTTTATTTGTATGGGAAGTTCAAATGATGAGTATGCATGGGAAGATGTGAATAAATTTTTATCTAAAACAAAAAGACAGTAAACATGATCTGAATATTCTAACGCGTTTATCAGGCCGGTGTTATCATTTAGGCGAAGGTCTCTCCTAAAGATAAAAATACTTTTGTTAAATTTTTTCAATTTGTTGTATGGATCAATAAAAATATCAATTTGAGGGTATTTATCTCGATGTTATTAGGACAGAAATAGTATTAAAATTAGGCAGCAGGGATTTGTCAATTGTAAATTAGCAAAGTAAATCACTATAGAAAATTATCAGACCACTAGCATGACAAACAGAGTATGCTAAAGCCATATTCATATAAGAAATAATGATACTCAAACAATATGTTTTGTTGACCCAAAAATTGTATCATAACAACTAAAGGCCAAAACGAGGGGAATATTTTAAACATTCATTATAAACCTAAACATTATTGATACTGTCAATACAATCTTTATCAAGTTTTTTTTATCTCTTAAATTATAGTATACTAGTCCTATTTTAGTGATGAAAATGTAGCGGAAACCACCGTTCCATCCTGAGAGTTCTTGCAAACAATTTGATTTCAAAATCTATAAGGGAGAAATATAGATGCTACTTTGATTAGTGTTGATTACGATTAGAATTTATTCTTTAAATGTTACTTCAATTATGCCTTCATGTATCTTCACTTCAAAAAGTTTCATGGTTATAGTAGCTACAGGTAATGGAATTACATTGACAATATAGCCTGTCGCTCCCCAAACTTTAATGGCAAGATAGTCACCATATCGATTTACATCAAAATTGTCTTGGTTAGTGAAAGGGGCCTTTATCTTTAAAATTAATGTCGAACCTTCTTTTACGAATTCAAAAACCTTGTCTGAGTAAAAAACTCTTGATGGATCTTCATTCTCAAAAATTGCCTCTGCATTTTCCCTTAACATTTCAATTCCTTTTAGTTCTTTGTCATAAAATCTTTCTTCTATAATATGTAATGGATAAAAACTGGTTTTTGCCTCTTCAATTTTTGTACTTTGAAACTCTATCCAATTTGTAAAATAGCTATCAGGAACTTCATGCGGAAATATTTTATTAATTATCACAGCATCAACATTCATACCATAAATGTTTGCAGACATAAGGGCTCTTTTTGCATTCTCGATACTGAATGTATCTGGATTAATTATTAGTCTCAAGCTTGTAATTTTAGGATCAATCATTATTTTTGATAAGAGTTCAAGTCTCTTTAGTAAGTTCATCTCAATTTGAATTACATTAGTAGGAATCGGTGCAAAAGAAGAAAAAGGTTGAAACATTTTTGCAAATCCGCTAAAGACTCCTGTAAACCCGGATAGCTTTTCTCCAATATTTCCAGCGAGTTTGGGAAAATACAAATATCTCAAAGCTTCCCCAGAAGCTGGCATATCCATAACTATACAATCAAAGTCTTGATGACGTATAAATTCTTCAATTTTTAACAATGCAAATAGTTGAGTCATTCCAGGAAGCATTGCGATCTCGTAGGATAATGTCTCATCTAATCCTCTTCTAGAGAATATCGATGCAACATACGATAAAATAGAACCATAATTTTCTGCTAATTCAAGGACTGGGTCTATTTGTAGTGCATAAAGATTACTCAATATCTTTACGGGCTTATTTCCTACAACGGATACCACAAATGCATCTTTTAAAGTATGTGCAGGATCTGATGATATTATCAAAGTTTTATAATTTAGATCTGCAAGTTTTATTGCAGTAGAACATGAATTAACTGTCTTTCCGGTTCCACCCTTTCCGGTATAAATTATTAATCTCACAATCTATTTATTTGCAAAATGCTTTAAAAGAGTGCTCAAGGAAGCATAGAGATGAAGGTATTTGGAAACGATTTATCCATTGGATAAAGTGAATCAAAAAACCCCTACATATTGACAAATGATAATAAGACAATTAGCTTTAAAGCTTTATTACACATATATTCAGTTATATGATATTCGTCTGAGGACAAGATTTCTTTATCAAGTAGATGTTTAATTGTTCAAAATCTAAAATTTCAAAACCTTTTTTAAATTATCAAGATGTAATACAAATGGCAATAGGTCCACTTATGCTGATAACTTAAACCTAAATATTTATCTGGTTACAGTTCCCATGTACCTCAAGGATTCAAAGCCCACCGGGCCCCGCCTTTTTGAACTATAATGTGGATTTTGACTAGATAGGATAGTAAACAGTTTTTGAAAATCAGGTGAGTAAGAAATATCGCAAGTGATACAATAAAGGCTCTTTCTTCAAGTATTATAAAGATAATTCTATCATCAAGTTATCTTACAACCGAGATTCTTTAATTTAATAAACAGTAATTATGTTACTTGGACTTTAAATTAGATTATATCACTTTTTTTATACCTTTAATTAGAGACTGTAAGTATGAAAAAAGTAATAACTCAAAAATCTTGCCTAATGGAAAGTCGGTTCGATGTTCCTATCTACAAATTGACAAAGAAGTATAACCCAAGTAGATCAGTTTGTCTTCTTGATCCAGACAGTGACAGATCTTATAGTTTAGGTGAAGGACATGCAGCAGTCTATTAATGTTAATCGGTATATTTGTGATCTCTGTTTGAGTAAACCAATAGCACGATGTCTTTGTTGCTCAAAATTATATTGTTATGAGCATCTGAAGTCATGCATACACCATCACGTAAATGAGATCGAAATCATTAATCCATTAAAGAATTAGATGAGGACTAGATGATGCAAGAAGTTTTATTTTTTTGAATTAAGGTCAATTTAAAGGAATAATAATTTATAAACAAATTATTTTACAGATTGAATTGCATAAAAAGTATATATTACAATATCAAAGGTTGCTGATATACCTATACAAAAGATTTTAGTAATGTTATCAAGCCCTAAGCCTTTTTTTGATGTGGCTATTTCGTTAATTGGAATACTGAAAAAAATGTCAATGCTTTAACAAGGTTAATTCATTGAGATCAGTATATTTAACAATTTTTATACGTACTTTTTTTACCTCATTAAAGATATTTTGTAATTTTACGGGCATTTATCTCATTGTCAGGAGGATCAATACGAGTCAAACGTAAAAATAAAATGAAACACCAATATCAAGACAGGTTTGCTTTAAGAAGCCAATTTCGGGCCTGAAAACTGACGAGATGATTCGTCCAATTCTCAATCCGACTGAACCTTTGTCTGGCCTCTAGTAAAGTCCCAGGAGATTATTCTTGTTGGTCTGATTACCACCACATATCTTGGAAGATTTACACTGAATTGAACCATAGGTTCATTGAGGCCATTCTTACCGACGTACCTTTCGTAAGTCTTTTTTATAAACGAGTTGTCTATGTCCTCTCGCAGCTCTGCTACACCTTCTATTATTACAGCCTTGGCTTTAGTTGCATATGATATGTCTTCAGCTTTTCCATCAACAATATCTATAACAATAGAAACATTTGGATTACTTTGCAGATTCTTCACTTTCTTGGTTCCCTTCGGAGTTGAAATAATAATATTTTTTCCATCATAAAAATACCATACTGGAACTATGTGCGGTTTTCCATTCTGAATTGTTGCCAATCTAGCAATTCGAGGACTAGAAAGAAAATCTTGTATCTCTTTTTCCGACATAGCAGCCGCAGACATGAGTCTTTTCATATCTTTAACAGACATGAACATATTCTATAGATAAATAGATATAAATGGTTAAATGATATATTACCAACTTTTCTTTGTCACTAACAGAGACCACAGTCATAATTAAAATAATGTCGAGTTAGTTTAAAAAGATAGTAATCCTACAAAATCTACTACTTGATACCATTATTACTTATGTTGTTTTGTTTGATGTTGATCGAAAATATACTACGAACTATAACACTCGAATAATTATTAGATAATTATTATTGATGAATTGTTCACTACCTACGAAAATGATTGATATTTAATCATTATTACGCTACAATCATAACGCTTGTAAAACCCCTTAAATTACTTCTTAAAGTTATAAGTAATTAGTATGCATGTAATAAAAACTATGATGCCTTAACAATAATAATGTCAGAAAAACCACTCAACAAAAAGGATGACCTGCAACAGGATGTCGGTGATGCAGCAGATAATACTGAAATTGTCGTGGACGAGATAGGCGAGACCGTGGAGCCTGGCCCAAGGGGGATGGCAAATAAGAAAAAGGACACAAACAGCGGAAACGTCGACACTGAATTAGATAGAGAAAACCTCAATTAGGAACAGAAGCCAAAGCACTCGTATTTTTCTGTCAATATATCACATCCATTAGTAGCGCATTTAATGCTTTATAACCACAACCAATTTGTATGAGGAATTGCAAGCACTTCATCGGCCCGATATCGTCCTGATGCCCACCGGGCCAGCCTTATAATTAACCTTTGTCATAAATGAATAAATTGATTTATTAAAATTTAAT
>DATEOO010000205.1:0-4290 GCA_035274085.1 Candidatus Nitrosocosmicus sp. | reverse complement strand
TTTTTTAGGTCAGCAGAAGTAATATTTTGGATATAGAATAATAAGCCATTTGAACATATAATAACCGAAACGAGTATGATAACCCCAATTTCTCTTTCTTTTCCCCAAAATATCTTCAAACCGAGTATGCCTGCAAATAGTTATGGCTGGGTATTAATAACAGTATGCAGATTAAGCCATATTATGTATCAGTAAATCATTAATAATGAAAAAAATACTGCTTTCTACTGATTAATAATTTATTAGTTATCCAACCTAATTGATTAATTTTTTGTATTCTCTATGATGCTTCTACCACCCTAAGGCCTTTGCTGATTTTGCTGCAGCGTCATCAAGTGCTTGTTTCGGTTCTTTTATGTTAGAAAAGACTTCCTCTAATGCTTGCCTTATATGCTCAGCAATATCTTGGTACTCTGCGATACTGGGCCTACTTCCTCCTGTTGGAATCATTGAGATCATTTTATCGTAAAAGGGAATAGACTTTCTCAAGTGTTCAGATGAGGAAGTTGCATTTTGGCCTAACGTTTTTTGTGTTGGTAGAAATCCTTGCTTTGATAGCCAGGGAGACAAAATTTCTGGATCTAACATTTGCTCAATAATTTTCCAAGCGACATCCTTATTCGAAGAAGTCATTGGAATACTAATCAACCATCCCCCCATCAATGTAGAGTTCTTGGTTTTACTATCAGGCACTGGAAACATTGGAATAAATCCAATATTGGCAATGTCTTGGCTCGTTAAATTGGACCATTTGCTGGGCATCCAAGATCCTTCTATCATTACTGCAAATTTTCTGTTAGCAAACTCATCTCCAAAGAAATGCTTTTTCTGTGGTTTTATACCTGAATCAACCTGAGCTTTGATAAATTCCATTGCTTTAACTCCTGCTGAACTATTATAAGCTGGAAACCAGTACGCACCTTTTGTTGGATGTCCACTCTTTTGCTTAATTATTTCGCCTCCAAGTTCCCACAAGTAAGGATACCATAAGTCAGGAGAATGACTAGCTCCGGTAAGGTGTACCCCTTCTATTCCCTCAGCTCCTAATGATTTATTAAGCATTTTAGCAGCGTCAATATATCCCTCCCAGGTCTTTAGCATTGAGGGATCAACGTTAGATTGATTCAATAGGTCCTTCCAATACCATATCCCCCTCACGTCAGTTTCATACCAAATGCCATAAGGTTTGCCCTTATAGATACCACCGGCCCAGTTTGACTGATACCATTCAGAATCCCTCCCCCATTTGTCAGTATAATTAGTAAGATCGGTTAATAATCCCTTGCCGGCGAACTCGCCAAGCCATATCTGGTCTAAGGATATGATATCTATATGAGTCCCATTTGAAAGGGTCTTTAACATTTCATTTTTGGTAGCGTTATGACTCAGATCATGAAGTTCGATATACTTTAGATCGATGTCAAGGTTAGGATTATTAGTTTTTAATTTATTGATAGCATCAGTCAATAGTTCCTTCACCATATTTGCTTTGCCCATTTGATTAAAAAGTGCTGTAATGGTTACATTCTCTTTTGATTGAGGTGATCCAAGAGCATAAAAGGAGGATTTTTTATCCTGATCCCACTGCAATAGAGCTGTAGTCACACCAATAATGAGGAAAGTTAAAATCATAAAGTAAATAGTTTTTTTCTTTAAATGAGTAGTATCTAGCTTCGCATTGAATGACAATCTCTGGCTAATAATTTGGTAATTTTCTTTTTCTTGTATTTTTAATTGATTATGCAGGTTTAGGACTATATTGACAAAGCTATTGCACCAATTTTGATATCCTGACTCTACCATCAAGAGTAACAGAAATTACAATGCTAATAAGGTTTTTTGTATAATTCAAATTCTTACGCTGAATTGAATCTGAAATTACATAGTTATATATGCAGCATCTTAATTCGTAGGAATTAAGGAAAAATAATAGAGTCATCAGATCATGTCCTGAAAACCGAAATTTGCAATAGAGCAATTATTTAATACCTGCCTCCTCTGATTCCATGGTTCTGCCAAACTATGCCTATTTTGAAATTTTCTGTTTTTCGGCGCACTTTTCAAAGATTCTGTAAGTAATTTTTTTAAAATATTTCTGTAGTTTCATTCCGGATTCTTTCAATGACGTGGCTCGTCGTTCATAAGCATAAGAAGTTCTAATTACTAAAATATTGTTTACGATTATGTTGGATATAAGTGATGTAAATGATCTTCTCTTTATACTTAAAGGATTATGAAAATGTATAAATGACTATCTTCGATCCACAGTAATAATTTAAATATATCAAAAAACTATTTACCATGTTTAGATTGAACAAGTAACATCATCTAATTTAAGCTTTTAAAGCTGCAATTTTTAAATAGATTGAATTTTTCATTTCTATCCCTCCGAACTCTTTAGTATAATAGACTATCCAGATGGAATTGTCCAATACAAAATAAAGTTCCATTACACAAGATTAAAATTAACTGGATCTAATTTAATTTCGAAATAGAGGTAACATTATATGTAGATATCATGGGGTTATCCAATTAAGTAGCAACTTATCAGGAATAAATAATTGCATGCTTTAGAGCGTTCAATTAGATTTTATTCATTGAGAATGTTAAATTCTAATCTTCAATGATTTAGACCAAAAAAGGACGAGTTTAGATATTACGATCGAGGTCATATTTGAATTTGATTTGATCATATATTTACATTCGATAAATCTTTACTACAGTGAGTAAACTACCGAATTTATCGGCTAATCCGCCATGGCACTTGTTAGCTACATTTTGGTATCACAATTTAGAATCCAAATTTGTTGGTCGATTATCCTTATAATTTATTCAAAATGGTATATTGCAATTTTGTAGTGTACCTATTTTTGTGATTTTCTTATTGAAGATCAGGTCAAATCTTCTTTGCCTTTACTTTTTCGATATTGATATAGAATATATTATGATATTGAGCTACTATAATATTGTGCAAATTAGAGCTATGTTTGTACTGATATTATTGCTGGTAATTTTTGTTTATTTCCTTGACCATATTCCCTTGTCCGTTTATTCCCAAAATTTAACTAATATTATTAAAAATAGTACATGGACCAGCATTAGTAAAAATCTGACGCTTTCTTTAGAATTAATCCCAAGAGTCCCAGTCATTGATGAATCTACAAGAATGCAATTTGAAGTTCGTAATCTCAATCATTCTAATCAATTTGACAATATTAGAGCAAAGGTTACCTTAACAGACCATGATGGTAGATTATATAAATTTGAAAATAGATTGATTCCTTTAGTTAATGGACAATTCTCTGTAAACTATATTTTTCCAGATGATGGGGAACACAGAGTTATTGTACAATTATATCAAAATGTTACCCCTTATACAATTAGTGCCTTCGACATAGTTATACCTCATCCTGTGCCACAATCTCCTCAGGATAAAATATTGGCACCCTTAACTACATGGTTTGACTCCATTCTGTTTGCAGCTTTTCTATTGATATAATAGAGGGAAAGCACTATAACACCTGATTCATTTATAAAAGATTAATTTTAGGTTTAGTTACTAATTCTGAATGCCTATGAGAAATAAAAAGTAAATTACATAGACATTACATTAAATGGATGAAATGTAGGCAAATTAACCTAAACAAAAGTCAGATGTAAACTATAATTCTAATTAAACTAATAAAATCAAAATTGGTTATCCTAAACCAAAAAAAATAGGTTTTTTAGTTTAATTGTTTTCAAAATTTGTTCAAATAGTAGATGATCTAATATTTTGTTATTTTATTAACAATATTACTTTGGCTTATTGATCAACGTATCAAATTGATCCAAAAGGATGTCAATCATATTGAGACAATCATTAATATGATCAAATTTATTGGGTGGTAAGAGATCATATCTACAGCAAGCGCTTTTATTAATCCCGGGAAAATGTAATTCTGAATAGTAAAACTCCACTCCATGTATATTCAATTTATCTTTTTTTAAGAAATTTAGCTGAAGTATCAACTGTAATATCACAACGTTTACCAGCGCCTTCACGTTTATTTTAAAAATTATCTAAATATAAGAGATCATACAAGATTCATAATGAAATTGTTAACTAGTATTATATAATAAATTTATAAATAGACAAATTTTGTATCCGTCATTCTTCCGATCTTAAAAACTATACCAACACGCTATTCACGAAATGGTTTAGTTTTAAGAAATCAAATACGAAAATGAAATCATATTAACTTAGTCCGCATATGTCAAATACCATCGTACTAAAGTTAAGAGAATATG
>DATEOO010000204.1:0-2297 GCA_035274085.1 Candidatus Nitrosocosmicus sp. | reverse complement strand
GGGCAAAAGCCGTTTGATCAGAATGATTAAATGAAAACATTGCCAAAGCAAACATTGAGAGTGTAAGAGTACATAGTAAGGTACAGGTCTTGATTTGTGGTCGAACACAGTGAATCATAGGATTGATATCTCCTCCATCATTAGATCATTCCAAACTAATCCTTGTAGGTTAAATTCCAAGTTGTATTTCTTATTAATATAATATTCTATAGTGCTCATAGTCATGAGTAACGCAACCTTATTGCAATTACTATATAAATTTTGTGTCATTCTGCAAATTTTTTGACTACAGATTCAAAATACAAAAGTGTTTTTAAATCACGAACAAAATACTAGAAAAGCCCCAGAGTAACAGCGACTTTTATCTTTGAGGATCTAAAGCAAGAAATATCTTCACTGCGGAGATCCAGTCGGAAACAATTACACTGGCTTTCACAGTCCTATAGTGGAGAGTTGCCTGTTAAAGTCTATTTCAATTGCCACATATAGAAATCCCCGCCCCCGTCTGCATCAATTTTGACTTTATAGAGTGCAACTGCATTATCTAAGAATGACAACTTCCCGGTAGCATTTTCATCAAAAACTGCTACACCTTTACTTTCATAAGTTTGATTTGGACCATAATGGCCTATTGCTTGAAAATTATAACTCGCATCATCCATATTATGAGTAGTTAGGGTGTAGTTACCTTGAAGATAAACTGTGTTGTTATCTCTCAATGTCTCAGTGGCATTGCCTATTGAATCAACTTTTAAAGTTCCATTTATTAGCCCTGGGCTTGTTTCATTTACGTAAACATTTGGTTCCGATTCTGAGTCCGGTGAATCAACGTTATGTTGATAATGTTGCATATAAAAGGGAGTTCCTAAATCCAAAGTTTCGGCCAAGTCGCCTTCTGATGCAGTATCATTGACGGCAAATGCGTTTGGAACAAAAGATACCGTAGCGTAATTTGAATGAGCAAATGCAAAAATTGCCAAAGCAAAGATAGAGACTGTAATGGTACATAGTAAAGTACTAGTTTTTATCTGAGGTTTAATGTGTTGGATCATTAGGTTAATACCTCCTTCAGGTGACCATTCCAAACTAATCCTTGTAGGTTAATTTCCACACTGTATCTATTATCATTATAATAATTTGTGCTAAGAGTCATAAGTAACGCATTGTTATAACAATTACTATTTAAGCTTTGCGTCATATTGCAATTCATATAGGTTGATTACAATTTAGCAAAAACATCTAGAACTCAAGTAAACCACGTGGTATTACTAAATTCGACTTTTATGAATTTTTCATGTAACTAGCTACTAGGATCGAATGTAAATGTTCTCTTACAGAATCATCGGTATGGACTACAAATTGTTTTTTCCAATTGTATAAGTAGATAATATCTGCTGGCTAGATCATTATTTTCTCATCCAAGAAATCAAGTTCATAATTTATTGGTACGTTCATACCCCCTCACGAATGAGCCGATAATTGGCTCTGTACAAATTTCATTAAATTATTGTCTTTCTAAAATGCCATTTATTTCTAATTCGCTCTTTTAGTATTTATTAAGTTAAAGTTTATACTTATACTCATAGATATGATGAAGGCTGAAAAATGCTAAACAATAAACCAAATGTCTAATTTAACAATTCAATAATCAAAACAGGCATCAAATATACCGAAAAGACATTTTCAAAAAATAATCACGAGCAAATGACACGTAATCCCTTTATGATGCACATCTATTAGTAAGATTCCTTCGATATTGGGGATTAACTACCCAGTAGTAGTCACATTCTTTGAATCTAAAAAGCAAATTTATCAAATCCGGACAGAGGCAAACGTTAGAAAAAACTTGCCCTTTAAGTTGAATGGTTGAGGGGTTTCAAAAAGAGAACAGTCATAACTGGTTGCCGATTTTCACTGACATCGTATGAATTCCTTAAAATATCCGCTGCATTCCAAAAATCAAATACCAAGGCATCAAAGGTTATTTTTTGATTTTCGATATTGTAGTTTATTGATTTTAAATTTTTGATCCTGGTCCATGTTCCTTATTACCAAATAAATAAGAGATTGATGCTTTGAATTTATACCTTTCATTTAATTTTCGACAACTAAGGAAAGTAATTCGAAGTAACTGCGAATGTTTCGATTTCCTTAACCGTATTTCATACTAAATACTTTACAGCGTTCTTCCAGATGACTTCCTGGGATTTGAATATAATTAAAAAATGAATTAAGACGACCAAAGTATTTTTGTTTGGTAAGTGGAGATCTTATTGAATTTACAAACAAAATGTAAG
>DATEOO010000203.1:0-3343 GCA_035274085.1 Candidatus Nitrosocosmicus sp. | reverse complement strand
AACACCTAGATCGGGAATGAGTTCACTAGCTTCCCATGAAAAAACTTCCACTGCAGCAATAATAGCAGGCTTCATCATAGGATTGCTAATAATGTACATAACAGGATTGTTGGTTTAGCATAATGATCTTGCAAAGTTTTTTATCAAGCCTTGTTTTCTATATAACTAACTAGGTGAACTAGACGATGTCAAAAAATACTACATCCTTTGGAGAAAATACAATAATTGACTCTATTAAAAGGGTCAATAGTTCACAGAGAAAGGAACGTACAGACAGAATGGAAGACTACCTTGAGATTATTTATGAACTAGTTCAACAAAAAGGATATGCTACCAGTGTCGATATTACTGAGTGTTTGAATGTTTCGGCTCCTAGCGTTACTAAGATGATGAGAAGATTAGATACAACAGGATACTTAGAATACGAAAAATATAGAGGTATTAGATTAACCCAACAGGGGACAAATGTCGCCCAAAATATTAGAAGAAAGCATGAATTACTCACAGAGTTCTTTACCTTCATCGGTGTGAGAGAGGATATTGCAAACTCAGATGCCGAAGGCATAGAACATCACCTACATTCTGAAACACTTGAAAAACTAGAAGAGTTTCTGAATGCAAATAGAAAAAAGAAAAAAGAATTGTAAAGACCGACCACATATATATTTCATAATGTATTTTGATCCTAAATTATCTCCGTATTACCAATATTAGTACATTAATTTAGAATTTGTTATACTAGATACTGCATTGCAATTCACAGAGGATCAATTTGGAAACTGATCGATTATGTTGACATTGCTAATGGAAATCTGTATTAATACAATCTTGGTAAAAAAAATAAGTGACAAAAGTATCTCTGACAAACATAAAAAGATTTGTAACTTGAGAAAAAGGTAATTGTAATGAAAAGTGAAAAGTTTGAGTAGGTTCTGTCCAGATTGGACTTTGGCGAAAGAATTTAGCAAAAAAAAGTTATTGATTCTGAGAATCAATCCAAGCAACCGAGTATGATGCGAATACATATGACAGAATTTAAGAAGACTATTTTTTAGTAACTTTAATATAAAAAAAGGCGGCTAGATCAAGATATATAGAAACTTATTTCTATGAATTTGTACCAAGTTTCATCTAGGTTCTAGTGGAAAAGAAATTAAGAATCATATTTTTTTGTAATAATCTATTATTCTAGACATATCTCTATCCTTTCGTTTCTTTCGCTGTTCAAGTACCATTTTCCAATTATACGAATAATCTTTTGTAACGTCTGTTATCTCATTATCTGAAAAAGCTATAACATATCGATACTTTTTATTCCAATTTTTTTCATAATAATGAGGGTTATCTATTGAAATGGGATATTGAAGGGTAGAATCCACATGAATCCATTTTCCTCCTATCAGAGCCTCGTTCCAACAGTGATCGAGAAAATCATGCACTATTCTCGATTGAATCGATAAAGAACAAAGTATTGCCCCAAATAGAAACGACCATTCACTGCATCTACCGATCCGATTAAATGCTATATTTTCTATTTCTCCATACCGAGGAAAAACAAGGGTAAAAGAACATTGAGGACATGTATGATACTCTACACTTCTTACTATCCAAGAATTGCCCTTAATAGATCTAGAAGTCATTGACAAGTTGCACCTTGGACACATGGGGATCTTGTCCATCCATTTCATAAAATCCTGCTTAAACCAATTAAGCAATAAGGTCATAGGTAACATCAAGTCTGCATTTTCGCTTAATGCTTCATCAAATTCGTCCTTAATTTTGACAGGCACAAGCATTCTTACAGAATCAAGAGTACCCTTATCCAAATATTGCCTGCTCACTTGTTTATACAGAACAAGAATATCTTTTGTAATTGGATAAGGAAGACCATTATTTGCTAAATCAAAAAAGTTTAGCACTAGTTAACCACCAAACAATCATTTAAAAATCAAGTGATCCAAAACAAACCCATGTGCCAGACTTTTTATGAAAATTGATGTAAACTGTAAAGGGAGAATTCATAGTAGCCGTCGAGGATAGATAAGATTTGTAAATTAGAGTACATAAATTCAGGTGAACAAGAACAAAATGCTTCCCCGTTCATGATCTTAATTCTTTCTATATTCTATTTTCAATAGACTTATGTTTGAATAAGAGCAAATGGGTAAATGACAAAAGAAAAAGGGTATGGTATGATACAAGATAAAAATTTTATTGAAAATGAAAAAAAAGAGTCAGCAAAAAAAATGTTTGCGTTTCCTGGAAGTAAAATCCATTCTACTCCCTTCTTGTCTTATACGATTGAGCATATGCTATTAAAGATAAAACCAGATCTAGTAAACAAGGTTCTTATTGGTTGCGAACAACAAATAACAGTAAGAACTTTTAATAATTTATCAGAAATCGTATTAGATATTTCTGACCTAAAAATTATAAATGTAATTTCGCATTCGGTTAATATTTTAAAATTTAGATGCGTAGATAACATGCACCTTAGTATAGAATTTTCAGAACAAATTAGAGCGGGAAGCACTATTGATATTGAAATTTCATATTCTGCCGGCTATACCTTTATTGACGGCAAAGAAGAATTCGGCCCTCCAAAAACTGGGCTTCACTTTATTACAAAAAGTGGGCAAGGTAAACAATCTCCTTCATACCAAGCATGGACACAAGGTGAAGCTACTGAATCACCCTCTTGGTTTCCATCTATTGATAATCCTCAGGTCAAATATACTTTGGATATTGAAATTTATGTACCACAAGGCTATATGGTAATTTCAAATGGATTGTTAGAATCAAAAGCTATGAAAGATGAATACGTAGTTTGGAAATACAGTGAAAAGAAACCCCTTCCATCTTATCTTGTTTCAGTTGTCGTAGGTACGTTTTCACAGTACGAATCTAAATATGGAAATGTGTCTCTGTACTATTACTGGCCAGAGGAAATCAAGGAAGAAGATGCTATGTTGACTTTTTCTGAGACCCCGCAGATGTTAAAATTCTTTGAAGAATATTTCGAAACTAATTACCCTTTTCAAAAATACTCACAGACAGCGGTTGATAATTTTGAGTTTGGAGGTATGGAAAATACCACCTGTACTACTTTGACCAGGAGAGTTTTGCATGATAAAAAAGCTTCTAGCGACTATAGAAATGATATTTTTTTGGTTGTTCACGAGCTTGCACACCAGTGGTTTGGAGATATGGTTACCTGCAAAGATTGGCCACATATTTGGTTAAATGAAGGATTTGCCACATATTGTGAATCATTGTATTGGGAAAATTCTCGTGGAAAAGATGAATTTCAGTATAACTTGATAGAAGCTACAGATATTTATTT
>DATEOO010000202.1:0-5303 GCA_035274085.1 Candidatus Nitrosocosmicus sp. | reverse complement strand
TCTATTTAACATTTTACTTAATCTAGATAATATCTATAAGTTTAATTCCAAAGATTATATAAATAATACTAATAGTAATTAAATTATAAAAATTTTATATGTGGACAAAGATATATAAGAAAAATATTTGAGTTTTGATTATCTACTATATTTGTTAAAAATTAGCATTTACCCATGAGAAGGGGCTTAACAACTTCCCACAGGTGAGAGAGACACTGGCTAGAATTCCTCAAATAAAGCAATGTTGATTTAGAATTTAAGCTTTAAGGGAATTAAGTTCTATCCTATTATGATATAAATGGTCATTAAGAAGAAGAACATATTTTACACTCATAACAATGTGAAATGATGATCTTATTCCCTTTACTATTCTAACAGCCACATAAAGTTCAAGATCAGTACCTAAAATAAACACCTTTCAGGCTAAGCTCATCCATTAGTTTACCAGTCTAATTCCAACTTTGAGGTGTTTACAAAATAGTTAAAAGCAATAATATGTTTTTATCCTTGATGAAAAAATCTACTGTAATTACTTTATTAGCAATTTTCATATTTCCTTCCTTTTTGATAGCATCTGCACCGACAATCTATGCTCAACAGAGTACAGGTTTATCTGCTATGACCTTGGTGAGTTTTGGGGACAATAGCTCATCTACCAGTGCAAATCTTCAACCAATAGAAAACAAGACGGTAACGTATTTCGGAGGAAACACCACGGGCTATTTGGCTTATCCAAACCAAAACCAAAGCGGCGGCGAAAAAGCAAAACTGCCTGCTGTTATTCTGATTCATGAAAACAAGGGATTGAATGACTATATCAAAGAATCTGCTAATCTTCTTGCCAAAAACGGATATGTAGTATTAGCTGTGGATCTCTTTAACGGCGAAGTCGTAACCAACAACTCAGAACGCTCAGGAGAACTAACTGGAGCTATTAGGGAAAATCCGAACATTGCGATAGAAAACATGAAAGCAGGTGTAAATTATTTAAGATCCCTTGATAATGTCGACCAGTCAAAGGTAGCATCTCTGGGTTGGTGTTTTGGGGGTCAACAATCATTGCAACTGGCCATCAATAGTAAGGATGACCCTCTTGCTGCCACAATTATCTACTATGGTAGACTAACTAATGATTCGCAAGCGATTTCGAATATTACCGCACCCGTTCTAGGAATATTTGGAGGTAAGGATCAGTCAATTTCCGTTGACTCTGTCATGCAGTTCCAAAAGGCCTTAAATGATACTGGAGTGCCAAATGAGATCTATGTTTATCCTAATGTTGGTCATGCTTTTGCCAATCCATCTAACGATAATTACGCCCCAACAGAGACAGCGGATGCATGGAAAAAGACTCTAGACTTTTTAGCTAAATACTTACAAAGCAAGTCGGAGTGATGAGACAAAATTATTGATTCATTCAATAATTTTTATTCGTACTTTTTGTCCCAAGCCATTAATGGCATATTTTAGCTAAATACTTTTTCACACTTTTGTAGTGGCCTTGTTAAATCTGTCATTTATTATCTAATTTTATTTTGAACAGCACAGGATCTAATATTATCTTCCTTCTTTCATCATGCCACATTGTTCTTTGGAAAAATTTGGGTGGAATTATGATCGTAATCTAGAGAAAACGAGGGATATAGAGTCATTCCTCCATCAACTATAACAGTGCTTCCTGTGATGTAACTAGCCTTATTGGATGCAAGAAATTCTACCACGTTTGCTACTTCTACGTCCCTTCCTATTCTACCCATGGGTATTTTTCTTAAAGTGTTTTCACGTTCCTGAGCATTAGTACGTAAATTAATGTTCATATCCGTATCTATTGCACCTGGAGCGACGATGTTTACTCGAATGTTCTCGGTAGCCAATTCTAGTGCCATGGTTTTTGTCATCATCTCGATTCCGCCTTTTGATGTGGCATATGGTACATAATGGGGTCTTGGAATAATCTGGTGAACAGAAGATATATTAATTATACATCCACCGTGAGGATTATTTTGGATCTTCATTTGTTTAACTGCTTCTCTGCTGCAAATGAAGGGACCAGTAAGATCTACTGATATAATATTATACCAATCCTGAAGAGTTGTTTCAGTTAGTGGAATTTCCTTCTGAATCCCTGCATTATTGACTAATACGTCCAATCTTTGAAATTTATCTACTGTTTCACCAATCAATCTTATACAGTCTTTCTCTTGAGCAACGTCTCCAGGGATAGCAATTGAATCACAGCTGGTAGTTTTTTTTATTTCTTGTACTACTAGTTCGGCTTCATCTATTCTTCTTGAATTAATTACTATAGATGAATACTCCTTTGATTTTGCAAAATTTAAGGCAATTGCTTTACCTATTCCCTTACTCGAACCTGTTATTACAGCTACCTTTTTTTCAGACTCGTATACACTTTCATTATCTTGATTAGTATGATTATTATTCATGGTATTTTGTGTGATATTAGTGAAAAGTATTTTAAAAAGATCAGGCTTGAATATGATATAATAATTCATCATATAATAAAAGAAAAAGAATTATCAATAAAACAAGTAGAACAAATTAGTTGGTCATAATGTTAACCATAATATTAACTATCCATCTATTGACTCAACTCTATCAGTTACCATAGAATAATTTCTAGCAAGTTGGATTTGACAGGATGTTTAAAATATCAAAATAATAGCATAAGGAAATACTAAATAGGGCCGAATAAATTTAAGCAGATGAAGAATAAAGATAACAGCAAAAGAAACAATATAAAGTAGAAGATAGAATTATTGTGCCACTATTCACACAGTCATATTACATATTTTCAGATTCTAAAATTCAATGGACTCCGCTGAATTAAGAATCTTAAAACAAAGTCAAACTATGAAGGTGAATATCCAAAATATATAATTTCTTTATTTGATACAATTCTTATCATTATTGACCAATTTTATCTATAATCTAGAAGTGTTCTCACAATACCTAATATTGGAGTAAAATACTCTAACACTATGTTTGATTGAGGAAGATTAACTTGACAAATTCTATTCATAACAAGGTATCTTATTTTTCTGGCTTGGTTGAGACATGTGAATCAATACGGATTACGGCTAGCAAGAATAAAAAAGTCGATTTAATCGTACAATACATTTCAGATCTGGATGAATCTTCTTTACCGATTGCAGTTCTATTCTTGTCTGGAAAGATTTTCCCAAGGGGATCAATCTATAATCTAAATATAGGATTTAGAACAATACTACAGTCTCTAATAGAGATCTCTAGTTTAGATCAGACAGATGTTATGCGAATTCATTTAGAACATGGTGATATGGGGTCCATAGCCGAGTATGCAATTTCTAAAAAAAAGATAGTAACACTTTTCAATAGTGTAGACACTCTGGAAGAAAAACCAACTTTAAAGGAAATATATGATCAGTTTAACAAGATAGCAAATCTTAGTGGTCCGCGATCTAATAACGACAAAAAAAATATCTTAAAAGGATTACTTTTGAGATGCTCACCTTTGGAGGCTAAATACCTGGTTAAAATAATAACAAATGAAATGCGTATAGGTTCCTATGAGGGTCTTATAGAAATAGCCATTGCAAAAGCATTTGAAAAAAATGTTGAAAGCATACGGGAAGCAATGTTGATGTCAGGCGACATTGCAAATGTTGCCTTATTGTCGAAAAGAGATATGTTGAACCTAGTAACGATTAAACCATTTGTCCCTATGAGTTTCATGTTGGCTGATGTAATGTTTACTGCAGAAGAGATTGTCAAATATTTTGACCGGCCACTGCTTTGTGAATATAAGTATGATGGTATTAGAGTACAAATGCACAAATTCGGGAATGTTTGCAAACTCTACTCACGAAATCTTGCTGACATTTCATATGCATTTCCAGAATTGACTCATTCTGCCTTGGATATACGAATAAAAAAAATAGAAAAAAGTCAAAAAAAGCGTGATGGACATCCTCATAAAAGTGACGCTGATAACATCGATGATGACAATATAAATTTCATCTTGGATGGTGAACTAATGGCTTTCAAAAATGATAAACCATTGCCGTTTCAAGAACTACAAAAACGGTTGAGAAGAAAAAGCATGACAAACACCATTTTGTCTGAAGTACCCATCTGTTATGTTGTATATGACATAATGCTTTACGATCAAAGACAAGTAATCAAAGATTCTCTTAAACATAGAAAGAGATTATTGGAAAAATTTCAGTTTAAAGACTCCATAATTTCTATTGCTCAAAGCAAGTTAGTTTCATCTGTAGATGAAATAACCAATAGATTTCGAAAAAGTAGAAATGAAGGACATGAGGGACTGGTCCTTAAAGATCCCATCTCGCAATATTATCCTGGTAAAAGAGGAAAATATTGGATAAAATTGAAGGAGGAATTAGATACGATTGACGCGGTAGTAGTAATTGCTGAGTATGGTCATGGAAAACGAGCAGGAACAATCTCAGATTATACTTTGGCAGTACAAGATAACGCTACTAATTTTGTCGACAACAAATTAGCATCAGAAAACGGGAAGAATGTTTTTGGTGATCTGAAAATAATAGGTAAGGCATATTCCGGTCTATCTAATAAAGAGATTAATTATATGACTGGAAAATTGAGGTCAATCATAATAGAAGATAAAGGTAGCCGAATTATTGTAAAACCCGAGATTGTCCTAGAAGTTTCCTTTGATACCATTCAAAAAAGCGATCGACACAATAGCGGATATGCTTTACGTTTTCCTAGAATAAAAAATATCAGATATGATAAAGAACTAAAAGACATTGATGGATTAGAAAAAATTGAGGCAATATATCAAAATCAATTTTATATAAAAAATAAAAGTAAATCAATGAAATAGTTTTGAGACTGCCTGATGCAACGGCTGTGATCAAAAAAGACTGACCTGCCGGCCAGGATTAGTGGGCATTGATTGGTTGACAATTAGGACACCAGAAAGTTGGTCTTGCTGTTAATTTTCTTTCTGATATTATTTTGACACCACATATCCAACAAGGCTTTCCAGATCTTCTAAATACCCAATGTGTGGTATCCCAAGAGATCTTTTCTTTATCCTTGGGCTTTCTTGTTCTACCGCTATTTTCATATCCGTACTTTAATACTCTGGGTACATTCATTACAAGTCTATTCAATTCATCATTAGAGAATGCTGTCACTTTTTCAAAAGGATATATATTATTTAAGAATAAAATTTCTGATTTATACTTGTTTCCTATTCCACTCAATATTTTCTGATCTAATAAGGCATTTGAGATAATCATTTCCGTATTTTT
>DATEOO010000201.1:0-3212 GCA_035274085.1 Candidatus Nitrosocosmicus sp. | reverse complement strand
CCTTTATGCCATTGAGTTTCAAGCCAGCTGCTACATTATCATATATACTCATAGTAGGAAATGGATTCGGTTTTTGAAAGACCATCCCCATTCGTCGCTTTATAAGGACAGGATCTGATTGTTTATCATAAATATTTACGTCGTCTAAAATAATTTTGCCATCAGCTGTTGCGTTTGGAGTTAAATCATGCATCCTATTAATACATCTTAACAGGGTTGTTTTACCACATCCCGATGGACCGATCAATGCTGTGACACAATTTTCCTTAACATCTAGATTGATATCCTTTAGAGCTATTTTACCACTAAACCAGGCTTTTAAAGATTGGACAGATAGTTTGGGGTTTTCTATTTTGAATTCTGAATTAAAGGGGTGTTCAGTCTCTGCTTTAATATAAGATGAAATTTTATCTTCATTAGTAGCAGTGGCATCAGCTTCGGCCTTGGTTTTAGTGTACCCTGAAATAGTATCAATTTCTTCTTTAATGGAAGACTTTAAGGAGTTGTTGTCCAAGTTACCCACGAGATATACTAGTTTACCAAAAAATCATAATATTTGTTTTCTATACGAAATATATAGTATTATATAGATATGGTAGAGAAATTATCAGGTAGTTCCCTTGTACGTCTTTATACTCCTTTTTTGTGCAAACATCCTAAGGGCAACGCTTAACGCCAATATGAGCAAAATAAGTACCAATGCAGCACCCCAACCCTGTTCATGAGCTGCTGGGTACGGCTGCGAAGCTAACCTCCAGATCCTTAAAGGTAATGCATCAACAGGAGCATTAAAGCCACTGAAAAATAGACTAGTTCCTAGAATGGTCATTATTAATGGTGCCGTTTCACCAGCAACTCTAGATATAGCAAGTACAATGCCAGTTAATATGCCACTTTTGGATCCCTTTATGACAATATGCCATACCACCTTCCACTTTGGAAGGCCTAAACCATATGCTGCCTCCCTTAGAGTATTTGGTACTAGTTTCAATGTTTCTTCAGAAACCCTTGCAATAATAGGAATCATTATTATAGATAAAACAAATGCTCCGGCTATGATTGAAAATGATCCAAGTGTTAATACAAGTGCTATATATCCCGTAATTCCTATTACGATAGAGGGAATACCAGTCAATACATCATTAAAAAGTCTAAGGAAATACGCAAAATGTTTGCTAGAACTAGAATATTCGGATAGATATACTCCTGCTAGAACTCCAACTGGGGCTCCAATTAAAGAGGCAAGTCCTACGGCCATTAAAGTTCCTTGAATGGCTGGACCGATACCTCCGTCACTTGAGCCCAGTGCACCGGGGGGACTGGTTAGAAACTCAAAGCTTAAAGCGCCAACCCCGTTCTTAAACACTTCAAACAAAATGGAGACTAATGGTATGATCGCAATTATTACAAATACAAAGAACAAAACAGTCATAAAATTATTAAAGATCCTTCTTTTTCTGGAATTTTTCGTAACGCTTTGTTGAATTAATGATTTGTAATCTTTAGTTTTGTTGTCTTTGATCATACTATTCCCTCACGTTAGAATAGGATTTGGAAACCTTGGAAATTATATAGATAGCAGCAACATTTATGAAAATAGTAATTGCAAAAAGTACCAACCCTAAACCAATTAATGCTGAAAGATGGAGATCGTTTGATGCTTCATTAAATTCATTGGCAATAATACTAGATAGAGTTTGACTTTGAGAAAACAAAGATGTCGGAATAGCAGCCAAACCGATTGCATTTCCTATAACCAGTGTCACTAGCATGGTTTCTCCAATAGCTCTTCCTAATCCCAAAAATGTTGCTCCCATCAAACCAGTTTTTGAAGAAGGAAGAATAGCAGTTTTGACCATTTCCCATCGTGTTGCACCCAGTGCATACGCTGCTTCTTTCTGTGAATGAGGAACAGCCTTGATCACTTCTCTTGATACGGCTGTAATGATAGGAATAATCATTATCGCTAGAATTATTCCTGCCGTAAAAACATCCAAGCCAAATGGAGCTTGAGCAAAAAGAGAAAAATGTCCTAGTGTATTATGTAGGGGCTCCTCTATGTAATCTCTAATCCAAAATCTGAATACAAACAATCCCCACAGACCATAAATAATACTGGGGACAGCTGCTAAGAGCTCGACTATAAACGATAAAATGGTTCCAAGTTTGTTTTTCATTATTTCAGTAATAAATATGGCTATGCCTATGCTAATGGGAACTGCAATAGCCATTGCAATTGTTGAGCTAACAAGTGTTCCTATGATATATGGCAAGGCGCCAAAGGACTCTCGCCCCTCAACAGCATTCCAATTAGTTCCGGTTATAAAGTTAAATCCTTCTTCTTGAAAAATAGGAATAGAACCTTCAGCTAGGGCAAAAAATACAAGGGCAACCATAAGTAGAGTATAAGCAGATGCGCCAAATACCAATCCTTTGAAAAATTTATCTCCAATAAACGATTTTTTGGATTGTAAATTTAGTTTCTTTACTAACTGGGTATGCGCACTTTTAGAATCTCTTGAAAGCAAAGTATATCAATAAAATAAAGCCATGTAATAATATATTTTACATATATAATCAATATAGAAGATATATTCTATATAGAAAAAAAATAAAAATTAGTTGGTAAGTATTGGGTTTCCATTAAAAGTCAGTGATTTCAACGTTGCTTCATTGACATCAACGACAGACTGAGGTAATGGAACATATCCCAATGGATCTGCGAATTGTTGTCCATCAGTTATAGCCCACTCCACGAATTCAGCGATTGCTTTTGCTTTTTGTTCATCTATTGATGGATTAGTCTTCAAGTCTTTATAGAGCAAAAGGTATGAGAAACTAGAGATTGGGTAGGAATCAGGTCCTGATGGATTTGTTATTGTTACATGAGACCAAGATTCTGAGCCACTAGGTAACGTAGATGCTTCTGCGCTTACTGCTGCTGCAGTAGATTCTACTGATGGCAATATGAAATTACCCTCTTGATTTTGTACTGCTGCATAATTCATCTTTGTTGTTAAAGCATATGCTAATTCTGCGTATCCAATGGTATAAGGTGTTCCTAGGATTGATGCGGCTACACCTTCATTTCCTGGTGCGCCTATGCCAACTGGCCATTGTACTGATTTGCCCTTACCAATAGTTTGATTCCATTCAGGACTTACTTTTGATAAATAATCAGTAAATACAAATGTTGTACCAGAACCATCAGA
>DATEOO010000200.1:0-2285 GCA_035274085.1 Candidatus Nitrosocosmicus sp. | reverse complement strand
ATGAGGATATCCACATGAGTCGTAATCCATCATAATAATTTTTGAACTATATGCTTGGTGAGACTTTAATCAAGGTAGGTTCTAAATACATTGTGCTCTGAGGGGGTATTGAGTCTGTAAGTAGGCAAATTCCCTCGTTTTTTTAGGTAAAATTTCCAAAGGAAATGAATATGTTTGTCACCGAATCCTGTTTATTATGATTGGCAAAGGATTAAGGAAAACACCTTGTTTCTACTGACAGGGGAATATAGTATCCAAATGTCTGTGAGTTTCTAAAAATACATCATTATATCCAATCTTGGTCAAAAAAAGGAGAAAAGCCTAATTGAACAAACAGTATAGTGCATTAATGACAGAACTTAAGGTTTTGACGATTACTTTCCATGTAAGTTAAAGAATTGTAAACTAAAGCATGTAAGGATTTGGCTACAACTATTTGTAGATCATTATAATAGTGAATTAAAAATGCTTAACTCTACAGAGCCCTTTTTAGTTAACAAATCTTAATATAGAATGCATCATTTAGTCTTGATGTTTTACATCTGGAAGAGGTTTTCAGATGTTCATAATAACATTATATATTTGATTTGCACTCTATAGTTATGTCTACTCCAAGAAATGATAATATACTTTTTTCCAAGAGTAAGTTTACCAAAAAGGGATCAGGCATTCAACTGCTATTGGGCATCATAGTTTTAATTGCAGCTATTTGGATAGATATAAGCTCAGGTATTGAAATATTATTCTACGTGTTATTAGCTGTAGGGATTATTTTGATTGTTTCCTCTTTTCTTATCCTCATCAATCAGTATGAGAGGGCAATAATTTTAAGATTAGGTAAATATAGGAAACAAGTAGAACCGGGAATTCACACTAGAATACCTCTTGCAGATAATGTCTTAGTTATAGATGTTCGGGAAAAAGTAACAGACTTTAAAGCAGAAAGAATGCTTACAAAGGATAATGTTCCGGTAACTATTGATGCAATATTGAGGTATAAAATCATTGAGGAAAAAGCTAGTGATGCGTATCTTAATGTAGAAAACTTCAATGACATGATACAACAAGTCTCACAGACTACTTTACGTAACAATATTGGTTCTTCTTTATTTCAAGAAATTCTATCGAGGAGAGAGGAAATTAACGAAAACATCAAATCAAAAATCGCAGTGGAATCTGACAACTGGGGCATAATGGTAACAGGTGTGGAAATCAGACAGGTAATAATTCCACAGGAGTTAGAATCGGCCATGTCGATGCAAGCACAAGCTCAGAGGGAAAAGCAAGCTAGAGTTACATACGGAGAATCAGAGGTCCTTGTGGCCCAAAAATTTTTGGATGCATCAAAAGTTTATTCAAATAATCCTGTTGCATATGCATTAAGACAATCAAATATGTTATATGAAACAATGAAAATTCAAGGAAATGCGGTCATAATGGTTCCATCCGAAACATTAAATTCCATTGGTTTTGGAAACTTAGGGGCAACCATTGCATATCTTGCCAGCTTGAAGGATGGTATAAACAAATCACTGGACAAATCAAGCGAGTCAAAACAGGAATGACAAGGTATAAGTATCAAAAACAAATGGTTAATGTAAAAATAACTGTCATTTAAAATAGTTCAGACAATCTTATTATCTAAATCGATCACGGTACTAGTATATTGTAAAATTAATATATTTCGATTAGAGTAAATGAATATGACTTCTTTAGATCAAATTCCTACTTGGACATTTAAAGCAGATTACGTTGAAACCTGTAATTGTGATTATGGCTGTCCGTGTAATTTCAATGGATTTCCATCCAATGGATTCTGCAGAGCTCTAGTTTTATTTCATATTCGCTCAGGAAACTATGGTGACACAAGTCTCGACGGAATTGATGTAATTTGCGCTTTCTCATGGCCCAAAGCAATCCATGAAGGAAACGGTACTGCTCAATTATTCATAACAAAAAATAATACAAACAATGAACAAAGAAACGCCATAATATCTATTTTTTCAGGTCAAGCTAAAGGTGAAGGTCCCTTTGCGTTATTTGCAGGAACAATAAAGTTTTTCCTGGAACCACAGTTTGTAGACATTTCAGTCAAGATAGACGGCAAGAAAAGTAGTTTTTCTGTTCCCGGTATCCTAGAAGTACAATCTGAAAGCTTTGTTAATCCTGTTACTGGCGAAGAACAAGATACAAAAATACAATTACCTAAAGGTTTTATTTGGAAAGTCGCAGAAGCAGCAAAAACCAAAATAATGAGAATTACAACTCCCCATCTCAATTATGAC
>DATEOO010000199.1:0-2310 GCA_035274085.1 Candidatus Nitrosocosmicus sp. | reverse complement strand
GTAATTTCTTCCCTTTTTCCAACTTTAAATACTATATTTGCATAAGTTGTAATATTTTGGAGTAGATTATCCAGTTCAGGGAAGTGAAGACCATACCATTCTCTCATACGGGTACCTACTGTATTTAGAATCTTGTCTATTTCATCCAATGCATTTATGGATTGACTAATATGTAAATCCAATTGTTCCGATGCTTCCTGAACTCTTATAGAAGACCATTTGATAGCAAACTCCCTGATATCATCCAATATGCTATCGGGTATTTCAGAATGATCCTCTGAATAAGACTCAAACAATCGGGTGTATAAACTAATCTTATCAATCTGGAATTGCTTTTCATCGACTTCGGTAATTTTTTCAGCATTAAATGAATTCTTTTTTAAATATTCAATCAACTCTGGATAATTTGTTTGCAACAAATCTGGTTTAACTTTAAAAAATTCTAAACTTTCTGATATTTCTTCATAATCCCGATTCTTAATTCTAAGACGGGACTTTATTGGGTCAGGAAATTTCTTAAAGGATTGGATTTGATTCTTTTCATCAACAATAGCAATGCCTAACTCAAAAATCAAAAATTTATACACATTGTTAGTCATAAATCTAAATTCAAGATAACTTAAAAGATAAAGAATAATAACTTTGTTATTTCTTTACTGCATATTTAATTGGTTGAGGTTTTAGTCCTAAAAAACCAAATAAGAATCAGCACATCTAATAGCCAAGGCGATCAATAATGTTGCTGTTAATCAAATTCATAAATATTACAATTAAATGATTACTACACAGTCTATCCAAATGGAAGAGGAATATTAATTCCTTGTTCACTTAGTTGCTTTTGCACATCATCAAATATTTTATCTGCAAGATCCTCTTCATTATTTGGTATATCTCGCTTATCAGTATCAGACGTACGTGGAGTAGTTTCATCAGTTGCAGCAGGTGATCCTTCAAAAGTAGTACTCGTTTTCTTAATTTTATACCCGTCAGCAGAAGCTGAAACGGATACATCAATGGCAGCACCAGAATCTATAACACTAGTTGGTATGGATACGCTATATTTCCCAAGCGAGTCTGTGGTACCCGAGAACGGATCGTCGTTTATAGATCCGGTAATACCACTGTTTGCCAAAGGATCATTGGTTTCAGCGTCATTTACCCCTACGACGATTTTTTGGTTTTTACCTTGTCCGGTTTTGTCAATACTGATGTCCATTGATTTAAGTTCTAATGGTTTTGAAGAGTTTGTAATGATATTTACTTTGTTAAATTTAACGGATGATAATGGAGAATAGCATTGTAATTTTGCAGTCAATGCCTGTGAGCCATTCTTAAGGTTATTTAAACCCGGTTCAAGCACGATGCTCCAACTTCTATAATCACTCGTTCCATTAATACCTCCTGGTATTGTTTTCTTAAAATTAGATTGGTTGGCGCTAGTTGGTGCTATTACGCCAGCAGTACTACCATCAGCTAAAAGTACTTCACAATCATAATTTTTGGGATATTCAGAAGTGCCGTTAATATATACAGGTTTATCGATGTTAATAGTTTCACCATTTGAAGGAGATTCGATTTCGACCCCAGTCACAGGCAGTGCCAAGTCTTCACCAGCTGATTTTATTGTATTAAAACTTGAATTAATCTGAGATGTACGTGTAATATTTTCACCCCCCAAAGCAAAATTTGTGGACGATGTAGGAATAGTTCCATTATAATTTATTCCTGATATGTTAACACTATAGTAAGCCTTGGCAGTCCCTCCGTCACATTCTAATTTTGAAGTTATTTTATTTGAACCCTCGTGGAAGTTTCCATAGCTTGAATTAAATTTGTAGTTCCATTTTGAATAGTCCTTTACACCAAGTGGACCAGTCCCATTTGCATTTTGATATGGAAAAATGCTATTAGTCACTATCGAAACATCACAATTTGTCAAGTTACCTTTGTTTGATATGGAATAACCCTCAATGGAAAGCCTTTTACCTGTACTATCAAAGTAATCAGTACCATTTATAAGAACCTGAGCGCCATTGGTAGGATTTGTAATCCTGATCCCGTAAGGGTTCTTTACCATAGTAGGAGTAGATGAGGGAGCAATTACAGAGGCAGAATCTGAATTTTGATTATTGGTTTGTGGAAGAATTTGTGCACTGGCACCAGATAAGGAGCCACCAAGAAATATAAAAGTAAAAAAAATAAGCACAATGGAGATCTGATAAATCAAACTAAAAATAATTCTTCTTAAAAATATTAAAAGCTTGTTATTTTATTAATAAGGCAAATATAAAGGAAAAATTCAAGTAATGT
>DATEOO010000198.1:0-2082 GCA_035274085.1 Candidatus Nitrosocosmicus sp. | reverse complement strand
TGCACAAGTTACAGGAAGTATTGGATTAGCTCCTGCTGCCAATATTGGGAAAGATTTTGCAATGTTTGAACCGGTGCATGGCGCAGCTTTTGACATAGCAGGAAAGAATGTAGCTAACCCTACCTCATTTATACTTGCACTCAAGATGATGTTTGATTGGTTAGGTGAGAAATATCAGGACGGAAGTCTGATTAATCAATCAATAAAAATAGAAAGAGCAATTAATGATATGTTCATCAAGAATATCAAGACAATTGATATAGGAGGTAAGTTGTCAACTAAAGAATTTAACAACAAGTTCATAAGCTTATTAACAGATATTGGATATGACTAAGACAAAGATTATGATCACGACAATACTTGCCTAAAAAGTATAAATCAAGTCTATTAAGTTTTTTAATATTCTGGCCGTAGCCCCCCAGATTAAGTATCCATCCACATTAAATTTAAACATCGTATAATTACTACTTGAGTGATCCTCATCTACAGTCACACAATCACGCAAAATTTCAAGTGGTATTTCGATTATTTGATCTACTTCTTCGTTAGGTTCTAAAGGAAAAGATAATTTTCCGAGTATCACAATAAAAGGATAGATGATTATCTTAGTAGTATAGGTATTTGTCGGGGTAAGAGAGCCAAAGATATTTTCTTTTTGAACCAAGAGACCGATTTCCTCATATGTCTCTCTTATTGCCGTCTCTATAATTGAATGATCTTGGATAGAAACTCTACCTCCTGGGAACGAAATCTCACCTGCATGGTTTCTTAGATTTGAACTTCGTTTTGTAAATATTATGGTTGGGATATATTCATGATTAAAATGAACTATAACAAGTACACCAGATTGTTCAGTGTTAAACTTACCTTCCGTTCTTAAATCTATATTTTCTGGGATGTTGCTTTTCTCTAAGACAAGTTCAATGAAATCTTTTTTAGAAATCAAAACTATGAGCTATGATAATAATATTATCTAAAAAACCTTTTTTTACTGTTATAATACTCATTTAACTAAACTAAAAAATGAATTTAATTTATGAGTTAAACCCTCCAAAAATATTGAGTAATCACCAAATAGATATAGCACTTTTAAATCAAGAATTAGTCAAATTCTTGAACAGGGCAAAAACTATTTCTAATTTCACAAATTACATCCATATAACTGACTCTGTACTTGGCATCCCCAGATTATCAAGTATCCATGCAGCACGGATGATAATGTGTAATGAAACCAATACAAGATTGAATATCAGTTGTAGCGTAAGGACTAGGGACAGAAATATGAATTCTATTATACAAATGGTAACAGATGCCATCATAATGAAAATTAGAGGGCTTTTATTTATTCAAGGTGACAAACCTGCCTTTGAAGAATCTGAACAAGCACCTTCTCTTTCGAGTCCAACAGAAGTAATCAAGGTTTTAAATTCTACTGGATTTGACAAATTGATAGATTTTGATTTGTCTATACCAAATAATGTTTCTAATCATAAACTATTCCAGAAAAAGGTAAACTCAAACCCCCACGGATTTGTCACACAATCAATAAATTCAATCGAAGAGATCAGAGATTTAAAAAAGCTCATGAGCCCTTACCATATCAAGCTTATCCCTTGCATCATGGTACCATCGGTAAAGAATGAAAGGGCTGCTGCAATAATAGGTTTGGATTGGAGTGATTATCAAGATAACTTCCTAGAATTCCTAAAAGAAGTATGCAAAGAGACAGATCATTTACTGATTACCTCCCCTAATAGTTTTGAGGAAGGGATCAATATTATGAAAAATCTAGTATAGTATTGCAAAAGTCTGTCAAGTGGATCTTTTGTGCTGTGTTATTTCACTCTTTAATTCATCAAGGACCAGTCTATTATATTCAAATAAATTAGAATCTTCAGTTAACCGCGGTCTCCTATAATCGATTTCAATCTCTTTTTTAACTCGAGCTGGTCTCTTTGTGAATACTACAACCCTATCACCTAAGCATATTGATTCGGAAATATTATGAGTTACAAATATTATTGTTTTTCTAGTCTTAGCCCATATCAATTGAAGTTCGACTAGTAAAAGATCACGAGTCTG
>DATEOO010000197.1:0-5901 GCA_035274085.1 Candidatus Nitrosocosmicus sp. | reverse complement strand
GAGGGTCAAATAGTCATGAGTAGAGAGTTGCATAGATTAAATATACAACCTCCAGTTGATGTTCTTACCAGTTTATCTAGGCTAATGAATCAAGGAATTGGAAGCGGAAGAACACGAGAAGATCACAGAAATTTGGCCGACCAGCTCTACGCAGCTTATGCTCAAGGTAAGGACGCTCGAGCCCTCTCTGCAATTGTAGGGGAAGAGGCATTGAGTGAAATAGATCGAAAATTCTTGGCAATAGCTAATAATTTTGAGAGAAGGTTTGTTAATCAAGGCATCGATGAGAATAGATCTATTGAACAAACCCTTTCTATAGGTTGGGAACTCTTGTCTGATCTTCCAGAATCTGAAATGAAGCGTATCAAGCCAGAGTTTATTGCAAAATATAGGAAAAAATCTATAATTCAGGAAGACAAAGAAAAGGAGGAGCAATAAAAAAAGATGCCCTCTACTTCCGATATTAGGCCCACAAGATTAGAGTACATACGCACAAAAAGGAGGATTCTAATAGCAAGAAAAGGGCTTAAATTATTAAAATTAAAACGTCAAGCACTTATATTAGAATTTTTCAATACAAGCAAAACTGCTGCTGCTTTGAGAGAAAGTTTACAGACTGAGCTCATTAAGGGTTATGAGTCAATCAGGATGGCAGAAATTTTGGCTGGATCCATGAGATTAGAAAATGAATCAATGAAGTTACCTATGATGGGTAAGCTTAATGTAAAATCCAAAAGCATAATGGGTGTTCATATTCCTAGACTTGAAGGTGGACAAAATAAGGTATATGAGGAATATTTGTTGGAATTACCTGCTTCCATTAACGAGGCAATCAGTTCCTTTAATAGAATCCATAAAATAGTCTTAGATGTTGCAGAAAAAGAAACTGCATTAAGGAAACTTCTATATGAAATTGAGCGCACAAAACGGAAATCAAATGCTATAGAGAACGTTTTTATTCCAAGATTGCTAGCTGCTGTGAAATTTATTACATTCAGACTAGATGAAATCGAGCGTGACACATTTATAATGTTAAAAACAGTAAAAAGAAAGATGGGTGAAAGAGAGATGCAAGAATTAAGAGAGGTTGAACCAGAGTTAAATGTATAAAGATATGAATGGGAATGATTTTAGAGAATTTTCAAATGATAAGCAGAGAAAATTTTACCGAATAACTAGGGCAATAAAAATTGGAAATGTTATTGCGACTGTTGTCTTATTGATATTTATTATACGATATTTAATCGGAGTAAATTAGAACATGTCTAATATTCAAGATCAGGAACAATATATTAAATCATTAGAACAAATCAAGCAAATAGAGGATAAAGTCCAAAAGGAAATTGATGCGCGCAAAGAGGAAGTGCAAAATCAGATCAAAACTATTGAACTAGATTTGGAGGAAACAATTACAAATGCCGAAAATGAAGGACGATTATTAGTTGAATCTAGCATAGAGAAGGCCCGGATAAAAGCAAATGAGGAAGCTCAGAAGACTATATCAGATGCAGAAACCAAGGCAAAGAGAATTACTTTTAAGTTCGATCAAACGATGATGAAGGATATTATGGAGATTTTCCTTTCAGGAATTAAATAAGATGGAGCCTCTGTCTTGACATTATTAAGACCTGAAGCAATGTCTAAGATAGCTGTCTTAGGTTTGAAAAAATACAGGCAGCAGGTTGTATCAATTTTGCAGGAAATGAGTGTAATTCAGATTGAGCAAATTTCCAAAGAAATATCGTCTTATTTGAGACCTGAGAAGGAAAGTGAATCTCACAGACATATTGGTGATCAATTAATTCGAATAAGAGGATTGCTCAGTACACTTCCTCCCACTACCCTAGGAGAAAAAATTAAATTTTCATCTGTAGATGAAATGGAAAATGCGTTACTACGTCTTGATATTGATAAGAATGTAGCCGCACTTGAAAGAAATAAAGAAAATATACTTACTGAAATAAGGAATGCACAAAATAATATAAAGCTAGTAGGCGAATTTTCATTTTTTCCAGCCGATCTAGATGTCTTACATCTCAAGTCTGCCCGTTCTTTCTTCGGCCGGATTGCCACTGAAAAATATTCTGAATTTAAGAAAAAACTTGAATCCAATAATCAAGATATAATACTTTATTCAAAAGAAGGTGAAAAAATTACTGAATTTGTTTTAGTTGTTTTACCCCATTATCCATCAAATGCATTGGCTTCAATTATTAATCTTTATAACGTTCACATGGAAGCTGTTCCGCCTTTAAAAGGTAAACCTAATGAAGTAATAGAAAAGCTAAAGCGTGATCTCGATGCTCTTGAAAAGAAATTAGGAGAAATAGACGACCAATTATTGGCAATTTCTAAAACAAATTATTCTTTGCTAAAAGGATTAGAGGAACAATTGGATATTGAACATAAGAAACTGGAAGTAATAGATAATATTGGGGTTACCCATGACACTTTTACTTTAGAAGGTTGGATTCCCACATCTTTGATTGACGAAACGAAGACTACGATTGAGGAACACACCAAAGGGACTATCATGTTTGTGTTAAAAACAAATGAAGTTCCCCCTACACTGCAGAAAAACCCAAAGCGCACAAAGGTGTACGAATCTTTTATAAGATTTTACTCCCTACCATCGGGCAATGAATTTGATCCTACACTTGTGTTTGCACTTGTCTTCCCAGTATTTTACGGGATGATGTTTGCTGATGTAGGTTATGCACTTGTGATACTATTCGTTTCACGATGGGTAATTTGGCGAATTGAGGGAGGGAACAAAGGCTTTACTATAATGCCAAAGCCCATTAGGAAATTCGGTTTGACAATACTGAAACCTGTTCAAATGGTCAAAATTGCGAAGGCTATTACTCCAGGGTGTATAGTAGCAATTGTACTAGGCTTCTGCTTTAACCTTTATTTCGGTTTCCATTTGAATCAGTATTTATTTGATTTTCTAAATAGTATTGGCGGTTTTCACTTGCCAGAAGATGGCACTATATTTGATCCTATATCGACATGGGGACTACGCAAATTATTGCTTTTAAGCGGATACATAGGATTGGGCATGGTCTCTTTTGGGTTCATCCTTGGTATCATAAATAACATTAATCACGGAAATAAGCGACATGCAATTGGAAAAGTTGGTTGGCTGATGTTTGGTTGGGGTGTTGCACTAATTGGTTTAGCGTTAATAGGCCATGAAAATATCAATCCTACTGCGAGTTTACAAGGAGCGGTGTATTTTGTCCTGATATTTGGCGGAATTGGGCTAATGTTTTATGGTGAAGGAACTAGAGCAATGATGGAATTACCATCAATAATAAGCCACATATTGTCCTTTACCAGGCTCATCGGCATAATGATGGCGTCAATCATCTTGGCTGACGTTATAGATCATATATTCATCAGGGTCTCCGATAATGGAATAATGTGGTTGATAATAGGAATCATCATTCTGGTAGTAGGACATTTGTTCAATATCATATTAGGTGTATTTGAACCTGGCATTCAGGGTGCTAGGTTGCTGTATGTGGAATTTTTCTCAAAATTCTATCACGGAAATGGAAAGCCGTTCAAGCCATTTGGATTTAGACGTAGATACACCCATAATCAATATTCCGGCCAAATACAGAAATAATTTTTTATTACAGCCAGACTTGATTGTTTTTATTTTTATAGATAACTATTAATTAGTTTGAAAACCAAAATTTTGTTATGGAAGGAATTCAAAAAATGAAATGTTCTTCATGTGGAACAATGTTTATGTCAGAAAATGAACAATCTAAATGCCCAACTTGTGCAGAACAACAGCAACAGAATAACAGCGGTGGAAGCCATGCAGGATGTGGATGTGGCCACAGCCATTAAATAATTTTTTTAAGTATATTTAAAAAAATAAGCAATTTAGTTTTAGGTTTAATATTCATATAATCCTATTTAAATGCGAATATCTACTGATAAATTCTAATTTCCGATATTGTTTACCACGTCGTTTGAAACGTTTTTAAGAATTTTATTCAACTCAACATGGGCAGTGTCAGTTATATTTCTCACTACTGGAATTTCTGTTACTTTGTCTGCCCCCTTCATCATCGCAGAAAAAAAATTTGTCCAACCCATACCCAAAATTACAAGCGCTATTATTACTACCAGAATTAGAGTTAAAAGAATCCCCAATTATAATATAATTAGGTAAATCAGAATTATAAGGTTTTACATTAAGCAATAATATTTTTCTTCAACCAGCATTTAAATATCCATTTTACAAGATTTGCATTTATATAAAATAGGTTATCCTGTCTGAGATTTGTACATTGCAAAAGTTATATTTTGTATTCTATAAAGATGATTGTGTTCAGTCATCAAGTCTTAGATCTCTTAAAAGGAAGAAATTTTGCATCTCTTGCTACTATGATGCCTAATGGTTATCCCCAAGTTACTCCGATTTGGATCGATTTTGATGATAATCATGATTTACTGGTAAACACAGCCTTGGGAAGGTCAAAGGAAAAGAATACAATTACTAACGATAAGGTAAGTTTATCGATATTTAGCATGGCAAACCCATATGAAACTGTATCGATTATAGGCAACGTGATCGATAAAACTACCGAAGGGGCGGACGATCATTTCAACAAACTGTCAAAGAAATATTTGAACTTAGATGAATACCCGATAAGTAAACCAGGAGAAAAAAGAGTAATATTAAAAATTAGACCAAAAAAAATTATTTACGTTTCAATACCCTTGACTACGTACTTATGATTAGATTTCCCTAAACTATTCCTGAAGTCATAATAGATGCCATCAAACAACCCAGAACACCGGAAATCTCGCAACCTACAATAGTACCGGTGAGAACATCATTAACCCATTCTTTTTGTTCATTAATGTCATATGGAAGATCCGGATAATCTTGAATTCTGTGTATGATACTATCTGAATTTACCAATAAATCGACGCTCTTTGAAGTTAAGTTTACAATAGATATGGCAATCGGGCTCGAATCTTTTATTGTGGCTAATTCTTTGATTTTATCATGAAGTATTTTCCCTAGGGTTGTAGTTGAATTGGTCTGATTAATATTGTTGAATATATCGGTGATTAGAGTTAGTTCTGAAGGTTTGATATTATTTTTAAGTAATAGACTCTGCAAGTATATAATTGCTGTCTTCGTATGATTTGTACTTATATCTGCGGACTTGATAATTGATATTTGTCTTAAGGATTTTTCAAATATCTTATCAACACTGGAAGCCAAATCTTTGTTATCAATGATAAAATTACTGGTCTTGTATGTAATACAATTTGGTGGACAATCGCTACACTGTTTGGTTGTATACTCTATCAGACAGTTAACGTATCCTGGAAGTATCGTTGAATTTGCCGGAAAAGGCTTCGACACATTACCTATGGATTGGCTAGTTTGAGCTACAGACAATGTCATTAGAATAGAAGCAAATAGTGTAAATACGAGGAAATGTATCGTTCCATTGTTCATATGAATAGTTGCTGTTTATTATTAGATAAATTTGTTTTTTATCAAAACTTGCATGCGGTTCTTTATTTAGCTATTAAAGGCCTTCTATCTCCTTTAATCTCTAACTCTAGATTTATTTAAGCTGATATAACGCTGATAACCTGGTTAAATTTGTAACTCCACCATACTGTATCCTATCTAATCAAGCGATATAGAAACCCTTTCGAAGAATATTCAGATTGGATTTAGGTTTCAACTCCATTAGACTCTACAATAATATCATCTCGAGAAAAGTAATTATTCCAATTGTCATTGTTTTGAAAATGGCACTGCTCCTACTCCAAACGGTTGGATTTTTCATCTAATAACTGTAGTAATCACATTTTTAGAATTCAGAATATCATTAGCAAAAAGCAATATGTCAA
>DATEOO010000196.1:0-3391 GCA_035274085.1 Candidatus Nitrosocosmicus sp. | reverse complement strand
TTATAATCTTTTTTTTCTCAATTATAATACTTTATTATTTATATAAAAAGATTTAAAGAATATCATCGATAGTTAATTTGATTATTGACCGATAATTCTAATCTCTTAAAAATAATTTCCTTTATAACTAGTAAGGGATTTCAGATTCATCCCGATGCATTAATGTTGATAGAGAATCTACAGGTAGATGTGTATCAAATAGTTGAAGAGATTCTTATGATCAAGAGAGAGAGGGAGGGATCTAAGGTTATTTTATCCGACGACATAAAGAGTATATTAGAATTTTCAACAAATAGTTCACTAATTGTAAATGATAATGTTAATAAGGATACTACTATTGTAAACAAGCCAGATCATTCTGAATTCATTGATACAAAAGAAAATAATGAAGAGACTATTTTAGAATTAGTAACTCGTGATTCCGATGATTTTGATAACAACTATTATGTCAACAATATAATTTATGATTCTAATAATAGTATTAATAGCGGTGAAGGAGTTGAAGGATATACTTCACTGTTTAGAAGCCGATTTGATAAATCCTTAAAAATTTTATCTAATAGACCAGACAGTAAAAGAATAAAAAAAATAGCATTTATTAAACAATTGCTTAACCAGTCAAGAATAAATCCAAAGTCACAGTCTAAGGAGAATTTGGAAGAATCTTTATTCATAGCAGGATTAATTATGGAAAAGAAGATCAAAAAGAATAGTTATAATTTAACTATTGATGACCAGAGTGGATTATTAGAGGCATTTGCATACGATGAAGATTTAAAAAAACAGATTTCATCATTAATTTTGGATCAAATGGTAATGATAGAACTTGAGAATAATTCAAAAAGAAAGAACCACATAATAAGAAAAATATTCTCACTGGATGTACCAGACAGAATTCCAAATAGATCTCATTCTGAGGTATATAGTGTATTAATATCTGATTTGCACATAGGCAGTAAATTCTTCATGGAAGACGAATTTCAAATGTTTTTGAATTGGTTAAATGGAAACCAAGAGAATAAAGACATTGTTTCTAAAATAAAGTATATTTGTATTTGTGGAGATCTAATTGATGGAATAGGGATATTTCCACATCAAGACAGAGAATTATTTGAAAAGGATTCATTTTCTCAGATGGAACATGCTACAAATTTGTTGGCGAAAATTCCTAAACACATCAAGGTTTTTATGATTCCAGGAAATCATGACCTGGGAAGGCGAGCATTACCCCAACCAGCGATACCAAGAAAATATGCTGATAAGATTTACTCTTTGAACAATATCACCATGCTAGGAAATCCCTGCATGATCAATATGGACGGAGTAAAAACATTAATGTTTCATGGTCAAAGCTTGGATGATACGATTGCTACTATTCCTGGTCTAAGTTATTCTAAACCAGCAGAGGCAATGAAGGTTTTACTTAAATCAAGACATCTCTCGCCTATATACGGTCAAAGAACACCTATTGCTCCAGAGTTAGAAGATATGATGGTTATTGAAGACGTTCCGGATATCTTCCATTCCGGTCATGTGCATGTAATTGATGTAGATAGTTATAAGGGAACCTTGATAGTTAATTCTGGCGCATGGCAAACTCAAACGCCCTTTCAGCGCGCTATGGGAATCACTCCTACCCCTGGTATAGCAATTGTAGTTAATTTGGCAACTTTAAGACCATATCAAATAAATTTTGCAAATTAATAAACCAAAAATTACAATGATTTTATAAATAATCAAGTAATGTAGGCTGTTCTTTCTTTGATTGAAAAACAAAATTTCGCTCCACAATAAGTGATTCAACTCTGCTTTTTAGATAATTGGTGACTTTAAAGTTGTTACTCAAGTTTTCTGCTAAAAGAACATATTTTTCTACCGAACCTCGAGTAACTGTCTGTAGCAAGATATTATTACAAGTAAGACATTTACCATATAAAGGAATTCGTCTATACTTTTCACCGCACTTATTGCACCTAAATGACTGTGAACAATAAGAACGCATATTACCCATTATATCAGGAATAATATGTGTCGTCAAGACCATAGAGATCACTTCGTTTGTGTCTACAGAATTAATAAGATTTGCAGTGGATATTTGCATTTCTAATTTTTCACTCATCGTATTTAATGTAGAATAAGCACTTCGATTTATGTCGGATATTAAAGTTCCACTAGTATGGGTAAATCCATAATCATAAAATTGTTTTTCACTCCCTATTCGATTTTTTAGTATTTCAATCATATTAGAAACATCAGCTGCTTTAACCCCTAACCAAGTATTTTTATAAAAGTCTAGTGGATATTTTTCCACAATGTCAACATTATGAGCTTGTCGTTGAACCTCATGAGGTAACACAATAGGTTGTATTAGTAATGGAGCATCCATTAATCCACCTATTTTATCTGGCAAGAAAGAATATGAAAAGTTTAAGAATGCATCAAATAGTAGGATAATCGAATCGGCATCGCCATCACAGTCTCTTCTTTTTGCGGAATGCCATATCGGAGAACCCAAACAAACTTGTGATTCTGTAAAACCTATTATACGCCCAATAATACCGACTGAAGTATGAGGAGCTAATCCCACTATTAAATGTCCAATCAGATCATTTTCGGTATAGGCACTGTAAATCGGTGGTAAATCATACAAGGTAACTAATTCTTCATCTATGAATTTAGCTGTTTTTAAGAGATATTTTGCGGAATCTAATGGAATTATGACATCTTGAATCAGCAATTCTACTATTTGTCTATCTGAATTGAGTTCATTCTGTCGATAATCAAATTTGTACCCTAATTCTCTCAATTTTGAAATGGATGTATCTACAAAACAGGGCATGAAATGAGTGAGTGGTTCATTCGTAGCGTCAAATCTTATGGTACCGTCCTTAAACACAGATAAACCACATTTTTTTCTGAGTATGCCCTTCTCAATTTGTTCCGCTTCCTTGTCCTTTCCCATCAAAGCTTTCACCCCTTTTAAAGGAGAAGTTACCCTAAAGCTCAATCTTGTTTCGGCCTTTTCTATCAAGGCCTTTAAAGGAAAATTTATTGGAGAAAATGTTTTATATTCGTTACCACATTTTAAACATTTATTTCTTTTTTTTATATTATCAACGGGATCAAACGTTAAATCTAGAGATTCAACTTTACAGACATTGCAAATAAATTTGATTGGAGTCGCCTGATTACAATAGTTGCAGTTAGTACCTAAGGACGGAATATTACAATTTGGACAATATCGATTTGATTTTTCTGAATAAAAAGTATCTGTATTTGAAGCCTTTAGGAGGTCTCTCATAGGGCCACCTTTGTTACCTACCGGAAATAAAACATGAATTGGGGGTTTCATCTTACGCTCCGAGGCTTTTTCAGGTCTACCAACTCTTAC